>JBKPDA010000069.1:0-6302 GCA_046727635.1 Actinomycetota bacterium
CAGCCGCCGCCTTCCCCAACACCACTCGGGAAATCCACGCACTCCTGATCTCGGCGGGGTTTCGCATCTTCGATATCGATGCGAACGGCCCGTTCACCGCAGGGGAACTCGAGGCCGTGGTCCAACGTGGGCGGATCTGGACCTTCGTGGCGCACCCCTGAAGACAGGGCCTGCGGTCAGCCGACTACGAACTCTCCATCCCTCTGCAGCTCCTCCCCGTCCACGGTGATCGAGCCGCCGTGCCGCAAATCGCACACCATGTCCCAGTGCACCGACGAGCTGTTCTGGCCGCCGGTCTCCGGGTAGCTCATTCCGATCGCCATGTGGATGCTGCCGCCGATCTTCTCGTCGAGCAGGATCTCCTTCGTGGCGGCGCTGATGCCGTAGTTCGTCCCGATGCCGAGCTCGCCGAGGCGGCGGGCCCCATCGTCTGAGTCGAGCATCTCGACGAGGAACTCCTCGCCGCGCTCGGCCGATGCGTCCACCACCTTGCCGCCCTCGAACTTCAGCGTGACACCGGCGACCTCGCGGCCGCTGTACACGGCCGGGAACGAGAAGCTGGCCACCCCCTCCACCGAGTCCTCGACCGGGCCGGTGAAAAACTCGCCGTCTGGCATGTTCCGGTCGCCGACGCAGGGAATCCAGGTGCGGCCGGCCACCCCGAACTTGATGTCGGTGCCCGGCGCCTGCACGTGCACCTCTTCCTTGCCGGTGATCCAGTCGACCAGCTTGTGCACCAAGTCCGACTGGCGCTGCCACGCGGTGAGCGGCTCTGGGTCGGTGGCGAGGCAGGCGTCGTAATAGAAGTCCTCGTACGCGGATAGCGACATGCCGGCCTCGCTGGCGTAGGCGTGCGTCGGGAAGAGCGTCAAAGCCCAGCGGTACGAGCCCTCCGCCGAGCGCTTCATCGACGTCTCCATCAGGTGCTTCCGCGCCTTCTGCGCCGTGGCCTGCTTCTTCGGGTCGACCTGCGAGAGGTCGCGCGTGTTCGCGTCGCCGAGGATGGCGATGCGCACGTCCGCCTCCTCCACGGCCCACGCCGAGGTGGGCGCCACCCACTCGAGCTGCTCGTCGCTGGCGAGCTCATAGAAGGCCGCGGCCGCGCCCTCGGGCACCAGCTGAACTACCGGCAGGCCGCCCGCCTTCAGCACCTCCTCGTAGATGGCCTGCACGAGCGGCTCGGCGGTGGTGGAGGATTGCACGACGCAGACCTCGCCCTTCTGCACCTTGGTGGAGTAGTGAACGAGGATCTGCGCTAGCGCGACCGCGCGCTGGTCCTTCATGCGGGCTGCCTCTCTGCCGACCGCTCACGGATCCGGTCCACGAGCCAGGCGTGGATGCGGCCGTCATCGGTCAGCTCCGGGTGGAAGGCCACGGCGAGGATGGCGCCCTGGCGAACCGCCACCGGGTGCCCATCGATCTCGGCCAGCACCTCCACGTCGTCTCCGTGCTCCTCTACCCACGGGGCGCGGATGAAAACCGCGCGCAGCGGGCCGCCGCTCATGCCGGCGAGCTCGACGTCGGCCTCGAAGCTCTGCACCTGGCGGCCGAACGCATTGCGCTGGGCGCGCACGTCGAGGAGGTCGAGGTGATCGCGGTCGAGCAGGATCAGCCCGGCGCAGGTGCCGAGTACGGGGGTGCCGGCGCGCACGAGGTCGCGCAGCGGCTCCGCCAGTCCCTCCCGCTCGATGCCGAGCGTCATCGTGGTGGACTCGCCGCCGGGGATCACCAGGCCGTCGAGCCCATCGAGATCGGCGGGAGTGCGCACGATGCGCGGCTCGGCTCCGAGCCGGATGAGGACGCCCGCGTGGGCCTCGAAATCGCCCTGAAGGGCGAGTACCCCGACGACCACGGTGCTACCAGCCGCGATGCTGGATCAGGCCGGACTCGCCGAGCTCGGAGATCTCGATGCCCGCCATCGGCGCGCCGAGACCGCGGGAGGCGCCCGCGACGCGCTCGGGGTCGTCGTAGTGCGTGGTGGCCTCCACGATGGCGGCGGCCGTGCGCTCGGGGTCCTCCGACTTGAAGATGCCGGAGCCCACGAACACGCCCTCGGCGCCCAGCTGCATCATCAGCGCTGCGTCGGCCGGGGTGGCGATGCCGCCGGCGGAGAAGTTCACGACGGGCAACGCGCCCTTCTCGGCGACCATGCGCACGAGATCGAGCGGCGACTGAAGCTCTTTGGCGGCCGTGGGTAGCTCGGCCTCGTCGAGCGAGCTGAGCCGGCGGATCTCGCCCTGGATGGCGCGCATGTGGCGGACGGCCTCCACCACGTTGCCGGTGCCCGCCTCGCCCTTCGTGCGGATCATCGCCGCGCCCTCGGCGATGCGGCGGAGCGCCTCGCCCAAGTTCGTGGCGCCGCAGACGAACGGGACCTTGAACTTCCACTTGTCGATGTGGTTGGCCTCGTCGGCGGGCGTTAGCACCTCGGACTCGTCGATGTAGTCGATCTCGAGCGCCTCGAGCACCTGCGCCTCGGCAAAGTGGCCGATGCGCGCCTTGGCCATCACGGGGATCGTGACCGCCGACTGGATCTCCTCGATCTTCGTGGGATCGGACATGCGAGCCACGCCGCCGTGGGCACGGATGTCGGCCGGCACGCGCTCGAGCGCCATCACCGCGGCGGCGCCTGCCGCCTCGGCGACGGCCGCGTGCTCGGCGGTGACCACGTCCATGATCACGCCGCCCTTGAGCATCTCGGCGAGGCCGGACTTGACGCGGAATGTCGCGCGATCCCTCACGTAGTCCATGTTATCCACCGGGCGCTCTGCGAACAGCGGGCGGTCAGTCCAATGCTCTCAGGCGGCCTTCGCCGATCGGGCGGAGCGCCGCCCGGAGCCGGCCGACGGCGGCCTGCCCGCTCGTCCAATCACACGCCGGAGGGCCAGGCGCTGGAGCCGCCTCGCGCTGACCAGGCCCACCAGGATGCCCACTCCGGCGAACGGTCCGACCAGGAAGAGGACGACTACCGAGCCCGCAAAGCCCGCGCCGGGCGTGTTGATCGCCACGAGCAGCGTGAGCGGCAGGAGTGGCGCCCAGCGGCGGCGCAGCACGAGCCCGAAGGGCACCCCGATCAGCCCCGCCAGCAGCACCGGGCGCGGCTCGGGGAACGGCATCAGCGGCCAGTTCGGCGGCAGCACCACCGACATCAGCGCGCCGTAGCCCACGAACGAGACGATCGCGAGCCGCCACTCGCGCCAGCGAACCGCGCGGTCCAGCGATCGGGCTGACGGCCGTCGGCCCTTCCTTTCCGACGGCCTCGCGCCCGACCTCGTCCGGCTACTTGAGCCGGAAGGCTTTGATGCGGTCGGCATAGGCCGACTCGTCCAGGGCGTAGACGCCGTACGCGAGAGCCTGGATCAGGCTGAGCAGAGCGGTGTGCGAGCGCACGTAGGCGGGCCCGTTCGAGGAGTAGTAGAGACGTTGCGCGGCCAGCTTCGCCACCTCCGACAGCGTGGCGTCGGCGATCGCGATCGTGGCCGCCTTGCGATGGCGGGCCAGCTTCATTGCTCGCACCACCAGCGGGTGCGGACGACCCGCCGAGAAGCCGATCACGAGCGTGTTCTCGTCGATCCGGCCGAGCCGGGCGAGACCTTCCTGGCTCGGGCTCGCCACCACCTCGCAGCGCAGGTCGAGCAGCATGAGCAAGTGGCGCAGGTAGCTGGCGAAGAAGGCCATCTGGTCGGTGCCGCAGAGCACGATCCGCTCCGCCCGCGAGATCAGCTCGACCGCCGCGGCGACCTCGTCGCGATCGACCTTGCGCGCGGTGTCCTCGAGGTTTGTGTGGTCGGCCGCGAGCGAGGCCTCGAAGTCGGTCTGGTCGATCGGGAACAGCGGCGGGGCGAGCATGTCCGAGCCGCCCTCGGCGGGCGCGGTCTCGCGGATGCGCCTGTACTCGTCGCGCGCGGCAGCCTGGAGCTCCGGGAATCCCTCGAAGCCGAGCGCCTGGGCGAAGCGCACCACCGTCGAGCTCGACGTGGACGCACGCCGAGCCAGCTCCTCGGCCGTCTGGAATGCCGCCTCGTCGAGGTGATCGACGATGTACTGCCCCACGTCTTTCTGCGAGCGCGAGAACTCGTCGAAGCGCTGGCGGATCTCGGCAGAAAGCGTGAGGGCGCTAGTGCCTGCACGGCTCACGCGCAAGGGATTCGAGCGCGTGCAGGAAGTTCCTTCCGGGTCTCGGGTCTCGGGTCTGGGGTGTCGGGCTGTTCCCGAGACCCGAGACCCCAGACCCGAGACCTCACACGAACTTCGGATAAAGCGTCATGCCCCCATCAACGAAAATCGTCGTTCCGACCACGTACTCCGCCTCCGGCCCCGCCACCCAGGCAATCGCCGCCGCTATCTCCTCCGGCTTCCCGGTTCGGCCCAGCGGGATCTCCTCCTCGACGGCGGCGCGCTTCCTCGGGTCGTCGATCAGCTCCTGGTTGATCGGGGTGAGGATCGCTCCGGGGGCGACGTTCACCACGCGGATGCCGGACGGCGCCAGCTCGCGCGCGATCGTCTCGGCGAACAGCTTCATGCCGCCCTTCGAGGCGCAGTAGTGCGAGAAGCTGGGCCACGGGATCACCTCGTGCACGCTCGACACGTTCACGATCACGCCGCGGGCGCCGGTGGTGAGCATCCCGCGGGCCGCCTCGCGAGAGCAGAGGAACGCGCCGGTGAGGTTGACCGCGAGGACCTTCTCCCACTCGTCGAGTGGCATGTCGACGAGCTTGAACGCCTTCTCGATGCCGGCGTTGTTCACGAGCAGGTCCACCGGGCCGCCGAGCTCTGACTGGGCCTGGTTGAACATCTCGTGCACCTGGTCCTCGTTGGAGACGTCGGCCTCGAGCGCCAGCGCGCGGCCGCCCTCCGCTTCGATCTCCGCCACGGCGCTGTTCGCCTGGTCCGCCGGGCCCACGTAGTTCACGACCACCCCGGCGCCGTCTGCCGCCAGCCGCTTTGCGGTGGCGCGCCCAATCCCCGTTGCTCCACCCGTGACGAGCGCTCTCCGTCCGGCCAGCGGGGGTGGCATGGCGCGCACCCTAGCGGGAGAGCGAGTAGGGGCGCTCGGTGCGGGCCCAGCCCGAGGGCGAGGCGCCCACGTCGAGTCGCAGCACTCCCCCGCGCGCCACCTCGGCGTGCGTGAGCCATGCGCGGTCGAGCCGGCGGCCGTCGAGCGTGGCCGCGCGCACGTAGCGGTTGGTGTCCGAGGTCCCCGGCGCCTCGATCGTGAACGCGCGGCCGCCGGGCAGCGCGATCCGCGTGCGGCTGAAGAGCGGTGAGCCTATGTAGTAGTAGGGCTGGCCGGCGTTCGGGAACAGGCCGATCGCGCTCCACGCGTACCAGGCGGACAGCGTTCCCGAGTCGTCGTTGCCCGGCAGCCCCGCGCGATCCGGCGAGTAGGCGCTCGACAGGATGGTTCGCACCACGTCGTCAGTGCGGTCGGGGCGGCCCGCGTGGATGTAGAGGTAGGGCGCCAGGAGGTCGGGCTCGTTGCCGGGGTCGTAGGCGCCGGGCGTGGCGAACAGCGAGTCCAGCCAGGCGACCGCCGCCGAGTCGCCGCCGAGCTGCCCGATGAGGCCCCCCACGTCGTGCGGGACGAAGGTGGTCCACTGGAGGGGGCTGCCCTCGTAGAAGGGACCGACGAAGCCGAAGCCGCGCTCCGTCGGGTCGAACGGCTGGATGAAGGCGCCCGCGGCGGAGCGCGGCCGGATCGAGCGGCTGGTCGGGTCCCAGAGGTTCTCCCAGTTGCGCGAGCGGGCCAGCCAGCGCTCCGCCTCGCGTTGATGGCGGGCGCGCCGTGCCACCTCCGCCACCGCGAAGTCGTCGTACGCGTACTCGAGCGTGCGCGAGGCCGACCGCGGCGTATCCGCGCTGACGAAGCCGAGCTTCGCGTACTCGCGCAGGTCGCGGCCCTCGAGCGCCGGGTTCGGCGGCTGCACCGACGCGTCCCTGGCGACCGCGCTGTACGCGGTCTGCAGATCGATGCCGGGCAGGCCCTTCACCACCGCGTCGGCGATCACCACGTCGGCATCGGAGCCCACCTGTGTCACGCCGGGCGCGCCCGCCACGCGCGCGTCGGGCAGCCAGCCGGTATGCCGATAGGTGTCGAGCAGGGAGCGTACGATCGCCGCCTCCCGCCGCGGGTCGATTAGCGCGATCAGCGGGTTCTGGGTGCGGAAGGTGTCCCAGAGCGAGAGGAAGTCCGTGTACTGGCCGTCACCCAGGTCGTGCGGCATCAGCTGCGAGTGGTAGAGCGCGGTGGCGAAGATCGTGCGCTGCGCAGGCGTCCCGCCGCTCACGCGGATGCGTCCGAG
>JBKPDA010000070.1:0-19336 GCA_046727635.1 Actinomycetota bacterium
GGCTTGGGCGGCGCCGCCGCTTCGGGCTGGCTGCGGCGCTCCGGCTGCGGCGCCACCTCCGGCGGTGTCTGAGGCTGCGGCCTCGACGGCGCACCGTCGGCGCGACCCGCCGACTGCTCGAGCCGCTCGACGCGCGCCATCAGCGCCTGGAGCGAGCCATCGGACTGCGGTTGGGTGGACTTCAGCAGGGCGATCTCGAGCTGGATGCGAGGATCCGACCCGTCCTTCACGGCGGTGAGCGCCGCGGCCAGCAGGTCGATGGCGCGCAGCACCTCGGCCTGCGAGATGCGCTCCGCCTGCGACTGGAGGCGATCGGTGTGCTCCGCCGTGACGGCAAACGACTCGGGCACATCGCCGAGCGTCTGCACCACGAACAGGTGGCGCAGGTGCGCGGCCAGCTCGCGCATGAACTGGGTGAGGTCGCGGCCCGATGCCGACAGCCGTTCGACCGCCATCAGGGCCGCCTTCGGGTCGTGATCGGCCAGCGACTCCGCGGCGTCCAGCACGAGCTCGGCGTCCGCCACGCCAAGCACCTCGAGCACGTCCTCCAGCTTCACCTGCGGCCCGCCATAGGTGACGAGCTGCTCGAGCGTGCCGAGCGCGTCGCGGAAGCTGCCGGTGGCCGAGCGGGCGATCATCGTGACGGCCGGATCGGGGATCTCGATGCCCTCCTCAACCGAAACCTTGCGCAGCACCCCGGTGATCTGCTGGAGCGAGGGCCGGTGGAAGTCGAAGCGGTGGCAGCGGTCCACGATCGTGGCTGGCACCTTGTGCGCCTCCGTGGTGGCGAGCACGAAGACGACGTGCGCCGGCGGCTCCTCCAGCGTCTTCAGGAACGCGTTCCACGCCTGTGTGGAGAGCATGTGCGCCTCGTCGAGGATGTAGACGCGGCGGCCGCCGCCCATCGGCGCCAGGGCGACGTTCTCGCGCAGCTCGCGGATGTCGTCCACCGAGTTGTTGGAGGCGGCGTCCATCTCCACCACGTCGAGCGAGGTGCCGCGCGCGATGGCCAGGCAGGCGGGATCGTCGGGCGAGAAGTCAACGCGCGGGCCGCCCTCGCAGTTCAGCGCGCAGGCCAGGAGCTTGGCCATGCTGGTCTTGCCGGTGCCGCGCGAGCCCACGAACAGGTAGGCGTGATGGACCTTGTCGAGCTCGACCGCGTTCCTCAGCGTGCGGACGATGTGCTCCTGACCCACCACGTCGTCGAAGGTGCGCGGGCGGTGGCGGCGGTAGAGCGACAGCATGGAGGGACCACCCATCCTAGCCGGGCTCCGGACGACCGGCGCGCCGCCCTCGAGACGAGCTCTAAGCGAGCCTGAAGACGACGATCACCACCAGCACGACGGTGACGATCGCCATCAGCGCGAGGGCCCGGCCGAGCCAGTCGGCACGCTCGCTCGGGGCGCCAGAGATCGGGCTTGGGAGGGTCGCGTCGGGCGGTGGCACCTCCACGGCCGGGAAGCCGGTGCCCCGTCCGAGGGCCGCATCGCGCTCGGCCACGGCGGCTATCCGCTCCGCCAGCGCCTCGTTGCGCTCCTGCACCGCGGCGTCGCGCTCGCGGGCGGCGGTCTCGTACTCGCGCGTCGACTTCTCGCGCTGGCGCAGGGCCGCGTCGCGCTCGCGAGTGAGCTGCTGGAGCTGGGCGTCCTGCTCCTGAGCGAGGCGCTCGAGCTCCTCCTCTCGCTGACGGGTTCGGTGCTCGAGCTGCGTCGCGGTGCTCGCCCGTTCGGCGGCCACGGCATCGCGCTGGCGGATGGCCTCGTCCCGCTCCGGCAGTAGCCGATCGCGCTCGCGCTTGGCCGCGTCGCGTTCCTTGATCGCTTCGGCGCGCTCGCGCCTGGCGGTGTTCAGCTCGCTCTTCAGGGTGGCGAGCTCACCGGCCAGGCGGTGCTGCTCGGCAACCGCGGCCTCGTGGCTGGCCGCCAGCTCCTGGAGCTCGTCCCCCAGACGGCGCGAGCGGATCTTCTCCGCGGCGAGCCGGTGCGACACGCTCTGCTTGCGCTGCGGCTTCGGCAGGTCGGGAGCGAGCTCCACCACCACGCTCGGCGCCACCGCCAGCTCGACCTGACCAAGGTCCGGCGAGCCTCCCTGCCACGGGAATGCCGCGATCCAGGCGCTGCCCTCCTCGGCCGCCCACGGCTTGTGCTCGAGCAGAGCGAGCAGGCTGCGCTCGCCGTCTTCCGTCCTGACCGTGAGCGACGGGCGCATGAAGCGCAAGCCGCGCACGCCGGACCACCGGCCCGTTACCTCCAGCCGATCGTCGCCGGTCACCTCGAAGCGTTCGAGCTCGAAGGCGACCCGCGCGCCATTCGGACTCACGGCAAAGAGGGTACCTTCCGCCGCCATGAGCCGGCCGCAGAGGGCCTTGCCCGACGCGCTCGCCGCTGGGCTGATCGGGCTCGCGATCTTCGCCTGGTTCGGCCGCGCGTTCCTGAACTACGACACCTTCTACTCCCTCGTCTGGGGTAGCGATCTGGCCCACGGGCGCACGCCCGACTACCGCGTGCCGGTGGCCCCCACCCCGCATCCGCTGGCGATGGTGGTTGGGATTCCGGCGTCGCTGTTCGGCAACGGCGGCGAGGGCGTGATGCTCGCGATCGTCCTGCTCGGACTTGGCTTTCTCGTGGTGGGGATCTTCCGGCTCGGCCAGGAGCTCTTCTCGTGGCCGGTCGGGCTGCTGGCCGCTCTGATCGTGGTTACGCGCCAGCCGTTCCTCAACTACGGCATCCGCGGTTACGTGGATCTGGTGGTGATCGCGCTGGTGGTGTGGGCGGTCCTCTTGGAGGCGCGACGGCCGCAGCGGGGCTGGCCCGTGCTCGTGCTGCTCGGTTTCGCGGGCCTGCTGCGGCCGGAGGCGTGGCTCTACGCGGGCGCGTACTGGCTGTGGCTGTTCCCGTGGGTGGATGGCCGCGAGCGACTGCGGTTGCTCGTGCTGGTGGTGGCGCCGCCGCTGTTGTGGGGGTTCAGCGACCTCGCGATCGCGCATGACTTTCTGTGGTCGCTCCACGGCACGCACGACCTGGCGTCCGAGCTCGGTCGCAAGACCGGGATCGTGAACGTGCCGAAGGCGGCGCCGCGGCGCCTTGGGGAGATTGTGCGGCTGCCGGAGCTGATCGCGGGGGTGGTGGGCTTCGTCTTCGGGCTGTTGTGGGCGCGGCGGCGTGTGGCGCTGCCGGCGGCGGTGGGGTTGTTGAACGGGCTCGCGTTCTGCCTGTTCGGAATTGCCGGCCTCTCGCTGCTCGCCCGCTATCTGTTTCTCGCCGGGGCGATCCTGGCGTTCTTCGCCGCGGTGGCCTGCCTCGGCTGGCTCGAGCTGCGGCCGGGCGATCCGGGGCGTGCGCTGTGGCGTGCCGTCGGGCTCGTCGCGCTGGCCGTGATCGTCGTCTTCTTCCCACTGCAGCAGGTGCACCGACTCACGGCGCTGCGCACGGACATCCGCAATCGCGACCGCGTGCAGGCCGATCTGCGGCAGCTGGCGGACTCATCGAAACCGGTGCTGCGCTCCTGCCGGCCGGTGTTCGTGCCGAACCACCGCCCGGTGCCGCTACTCGCCTACTGGGCGGACATCCGCCCGACGCAGATCCTCACCCGCGCGCCCAGCGGGGCCGACTCGCGCGGCGCGCTGGTGCTGCCCGCGAACGCGGAGGTGCAGAAGCTGTCGATCCTCGACCCGCACGAGCCGCGGCCGCTCCAGCTGAGCGGGCCGCCGGGCTACCGGCTGGTGAGCCGGAATCGCTCGTGGCTGTTGTACGCCGGGCGCGCCTGCTCGGTTTGAAAACGGACCGTGCACCCGCCTTCGAAGTTGGTCCCCGGGCGTGCCCGCCGGTCTCGGACTACTGCCAGGCTTCCCCGTGGCGCATGGGCGGTACCGCTTAAGGCTGCTTCCTCCCGGACCTGACCTGGTTCACAGCCGTCCATCGCACGGGACCTGGCCATCAACGCCCTTGTCCGGCGTACTGGCCCCGAAGGCTCAACCCCTCGAACGGGAATTCAGCCTCGCTAGAGCGGATTGCGAGTGCAGGGCACCGCTACCTCCCCGCCTAGCACGGTCCGAGGTGAAGCCTAGCGCTGCCGCAGCCGAACGGCGAGCGCTTCGCTAGATCACCCAGCCGCGCGCGATGGCCGAGGCCAGCGCCGCGGCCAGCTCCTCGGAGGGCGCAGGCGTGGGAAAGCGTCGAACGATCGACTGGATCTCTGTGTGGGCCAGCCCAACCTCGCGTGCAGCCCTGAGCATTGCCAGGTAGCGCGACGCGGGGTTGGTGAACGGCCCCTCTGGCAGCTCCCGCTCCATTGCGCTCCTATACCCACTCGCGAGAGTGTTCTATCCGGGAACCGTTCGCATGGGCGTGAAGGTCCGGTGTCCTGAGTCGGTAATTCGGTTTCAGCTTCCCGAGAGACTGGGCGCGGCTGACGGTTGACGCGACCGGAGTCGGACTTGTAGTCCGGCGTGGGAGGGGCGACCGTCAGACGTGTCCAGGCGCCGGGAAGGTGCGCACGAATTGCCGACTCAGGACACTAGACTTGCGGTCCTCCCGGGCGCGTAGCTCAGTGGGAGAGCGCTCGCTTCACACGCGAGAGGTCGCTGGTTCGAAACCAGCCGCGCCCATCCTCCGAATCTCCTGCATCGGCCTGGAGTTCTTGCTCCTGGCTAAGGGCAGCGCTCTGCATCGGCGATGCGGCCGACGTCGACGTTGTCCCAATCGTTGTCCCATTCACCCAGCCGTCGGGCTCATCGGAGAAGCGCATCAACGACCACACGAGCTCAAAGTCGATCCGCGGACGCTGCATCACCTGCGCGTACACCGAGAGCGTCAGACGCGGATCAGTGTCCCCGATTTGTCCCATGACCCAGCGCGGGTCCCGGCCCGCCATCAAGGCTAGGCTTGCGAAGGTTCGGCGGAGAGTGTGCGGTGTCACCCGTTCCGGCAGGAGCATCTCGCCGGCGAGCTCGCGTCTCTCGTTCGCTCGACGGACGCACTCGGCGAGGAGTCGGTTTCGAACGTTTGACGGCGGCGGCGAGCCGCGCTACGAACTGGCGGCCCGCCTCGGCTGCGAAGGGCCTGGCGGCAGGTCGCGGCGCCGCCGCCGGTCTGCGCACTCACCAGTGCTTTCCGCGCGAAAGGAGCACTCAGAGGCATTGCGGTAAGCGCTCCTCCTCCCGTTCCGAAGCAGCAGCTTCGGGAGGCGCGCTTCAGTGCCGGGAGACTCCCGCTATCCGCGCAAGGCGGGGGAGGCGCCGGCTGAGACAGACGGTCGCGGCACCCAGCCCGTTCAGTTAATGCGGGAGCGCTCACCACGCTGCTCGGGTGGCGATCCGCCTTGGGGTCGTCGCAAGAGATCCTGCCACTTTCCCACGGGGTGGAGGAGTGGCTGAGGACAGCCCGAACTCCGCTTCGTGCCGCAGGTGCCCAGTGCTTTCGGCGAGGACGCTTTCGGTCGTCGAGCCGAGGCCGCGGCACGCTTCCTCGGGACCCCGCGTTACATCGCTGCGCAGACGCTGCTTGTGATTGCGTGGATCGCGCTGAACGCGGTCGCCGTCAGCTTGAGATGGGATCCCTACCCGTTCATCCTGCTCAATTTGGCGTTCTCGACTCAGGCTGCGTACGCCGCGCCGCTGATCCTGCTCGCGCAGACTAGACAGGCGGAGCGCGACAAGCTCTCCGTCGATCTACTCGAAGCCCATCGCGAGGAGGTCATGAGCCACATGCAGCAGCGTGAGGCGGCGCTGAAGAAGGCGACCGACGAGCTCAAGGATCTCCTCGCCTCCAACACCGAGCTGACCCGGCAGGACAAAGAGCTGACCGAGCGGGTCGAGACGCTGACCGGCGAGATCCACTCGCGCCTGCAGGCCGGCTGACGGCACTTCAGCCGCGTCAGCGCGACGAGTCCGATCCCGAGCGCCTCGACTAACTGTTCGCTTCCGGACCTCGTTCAAAAGCGAGGCTCTGCCGGGGGGGTGGTAGGCTTGTAACAAAGGTCACTCGCCGCTCTAGCGATGCCGCTTCGCGCAGGGACCCCGCCGGCCAAGCGCCCTCGGCGACCTCACGGACAGTTTCGTCCTCAGCAGAAGAGAGCCATCTCCCGACGAGAGCCGCTCGGGACGCCGCGAGGCGGCCACGAGAGACGCTCAAGGAGGTTTCTCATGTCTCGCAACTCTGCCGCCGAGATGGTTGACTCGCCGGTACCCGGGGTGATCCTGGAGCCGACGCGCGTCCACGAGCGACCGCCCGATCTAGCCCGGCCAGCCGCCGGGCAACCGCGGACTCTCGTCCAGACGGGAGGCGGCCGGGAGTCGCGCGGCGCTCGCCGCGGTCGTAAGGCCCACCGTACCCGACTGCACCTCTACGCGTTTGTCGCGGTAGCAGTCCTCGCATACGGGGTCGCGCTCGCCGCATCGAACACCCACCACGTGAAGGTCGACTGGGTGTTTGGCAGCTCATCGGTGTCGCTCGTGTGGGTGGTCCTGTTCGCCGGGATCCTTGGATGGCTGCTGGGGATCTTGATTACCACCCTGTTCAGCTGGCGCACGCGCGCGCCGCGTCCGTCATGAACGCCTTTGAGCAACACCTCGGTCGGATCTCCCCCACTCGGGAAGAGCACCTGGAGCGACCCACCGACGCGCTGTAAAGGGGAGGATTGTGCTGCTTTTTGGTCTTTCCCTTGCCGTGGCGTCCGCGCTCGCCACGAACGCCGCTTTCCTGTTCAAGCAGCGTGGGGCGGTGGCGGCAGCGCCCGTCAGCGGCCGCCACCCCCTGCGTAGCGCCGGCGACCTCTTTCGCTCGCGCTGGTGGACGATCGGCTGGCTCGTGGCATTGGGCGCGTGGCTGCTGCACGTCGGCGCACTCTCGCTCGCCCCCCTCTCGATCGTGCAGGCCGTTCTCTCCGGCGGACTCGTGTTCCTCGCCGTTCTCGCCGAGCGGTTCTTCGGCTACCACCTCGGCCGCCGCCAATGGACCGGCCTCGCGATCACCGCGGGCGGACTCGCCGCGCTCGGACTCACGAGCGGACACAGCGGTAATGGGTCCTCCTCACTCGCCGCCCTAATCAGCGTCGAGAGCGCGGTCTTCGCGCTCGGAGCCCTGATGGTTGTGATCTCGGTCCGAGTCGACTGCTCGCGACGAAACGAAGGGATGGCCCTCGCGTTCGCCTCCGGCGCCCTATTCGGGGTCTCCGACATAGCGATCAAGTACTTGACGCACTCGGCGGCGGGCGGCGTGCTCGCGATCCTCAACCCCTGGCTCTTGGCGGCCATCGCCGCCTCGGTCGTCTCCTTCTACGCCTCCGCGCGCAGCCTCCAGATCGGCCCAGGACTCGAAGTCATCACGCTCACCTCGGTCGCGGCGAATACCGTTGCCATCACTGGCGGGATCATTGTCTTTCACGACTCGATCGGGACCGGACCCGCGCAGATCGTTGCGCGGCTAGTGGCCTTCTGCCTTGTGATCGCAGGCGCCGCGTTGATGCCCGCACCCACGCGCGCAAGACGCCTCGCGGCCGCGAGATGACGACCACACCTCCAATGATGCCGCCCGTGCGCGGGGCGGAAGAGACTCCCGAGGCGACAATCTCGGGCGCTCGCCGACCGCGGTTTCTGCGCCGGCGCCGGCGACTGCTCGTTGCAGCGGTCGCGGTCTTGCTCGTTGTCGGCTTCGTCTACTTCGTCCTCCCCAAGCTGATCGGACTCGGGGCCACCGTTCGAAGGCTCCGCGGGGGCGATCCGAAATGGCTCGCCTTCGGCGCCGTCCTCGAAGCTCTTTCGCTCGGCGGCTACATCGCCCTCTTCCGCACGGTCTTCTCGTGTCACGAAGTGCGCATCGGCTGGAAGGCGAGCTATCAGATCACGATGGCCGGAGTCGTCGCCACGAAACTGTTCGCCGCCGCCGGAGCCGGCGGAGTGGCATTGACCGTCTGGGCTCTGCGCGCCTCGGGTCTCCGTACGCGAAGTATCGCCAAGCGCCTGGTGACCTTCGAGCTCTTGCTTTACTCGGTCTACGCAGGGGCCTTGGTCGTCGCCGGCCTCGGGTTGAGCAGCGGACTAATCGGCGGCGGAGCCCCATGGACACTCACCCTGCTCCCCGCAGCGGGTGGCGCGTTCGCGATTGCAGTCGCTCTCTCGATTGGGGCGCTGCCAGGCGACTTCGAGCGCCGCGCGAGGGGGCTCCCTGCCTCGCGGCGCGCACGGCGCCTACTCGCGCGCTTGGCGATCGCTCCCTGGGCGGTCCGCGACGCGATCGGCATCGCAATTCAACTCGTAAGGCAGCGCAGACCGTGGCTGATCGGGGCGCTGGCCTACTGGGCCTTCGACATCGCCGCCCTATGGGCCTGCTTCCACGCCTTCGGCACGCCCCCGCCCCTCGGCGTCATCGTGATGGCCTACTTCGTCGGCACACTCGTCAACGCTCTGCCACTACCGGGCGGCCTCGGCGGGGTCGAGGGCGGCATGATCGGCGCCTTCCTCGCCTTCGGCACACCTGGCAGCCTTGCCGTACTCGCGGTCCTCTCCTACCGCGCCATCTCATTCTGGCTACCGACCCTCCCGGGCGCCGCGGCCTACCTCCAGCTGCGTCGAACTGTTGCTCGCTGGAAGGATGGCCCTGGACTGCCCCGACCCAGCGGCAGGTGGGAGCCCTCTTCGCACTCGTCAGGTCTCCAGAAGACAACAGACATCCCACGCGGACGACATCTGCAACGCGCTCAAGAGCCACTGACTGGACCTCACCGTCGAGCGCGGGATCGCAGTTCGGCCTCGTGATCGCCGGGGCCGCATTAACGGCCGCCTCAGTCTTAGCCGGCCGGCCGCGAGGCGTTAGCCCAGCTTCTCGCCGGGGTTCCGTGTTGAACGCCGGCGGCCATAGCCGTCCGAGGCTTCCTGCACCTCGGCTGTGCGGCCGTCAGACGTCGCCCATGGGGCCCGTTTGAGCCCGGTTCTATCGAGCAGCAGCGACCTAAAATGGGTGACCGCCACTACGAGGGGAGACAGGAGGCTTCGACCATGACCGAGCACCAGCAAGACGCCGAGTGGAACGTCGCCGAATGGCACGGCAAGATGCTCGTCGACCGTGACGGCGAGAAGATCGGCAAGCTGCAAGACGTCTACGTCGACGTCGAGACCGACGAGCCGCAGTTCGGCACCGTCAAGGAGGGCTTCATCGGCCGCCACCTGACCTTCGTGCCGCTAGGCGGGATCAACGTCGGTCCCGATGAACTTCAGGCAGCAGTGTCCAAGGAGCAGGTCAAGGCCGCGCCCAACATCGAGCAGCACGGCGAGGAGCTCTCGCAGGCTGACGAGTCGGCCCTCTACCACCACTACGAGCTCAACTACACCCCGCCCAACACCGAGAGCGGGCGCCGACTCGCCCGCCGCTGACGCGTCAAACGCCACCGGGCCTCTGAAGCGGCATCGGCACGGCGGGGTGCATCGCATCGCGCCAATGGCGACCGTCGAGTTGGGCGGGCCGTCGCGGCCCGGCGCGACTGGGATCCACACCGAAGTTGGCCGCGCCTGGATAAAAGAAGCCGCGAGGGAGGCGGCGCCAGCTCGCCCGCGCGGGCAGCGCCTCGAGCTGTGGCCGCTAGTGGCTTCCGCCGTGGCCGCCGGGCTAAATGCACGCCTGCGCGGTGTCGCGCAGCTTCTGCAGCGAGGCCGCCCAGCGGCGCTTTACATCGCGCGCGGCGATCGGCCCTGCGAGCTTGCCAAGGCCCTAAGGCGACGTCGTCCTCCACCTTCACCACTGTCCCGTTGTAGACGGGGCTGAGCGTGTAGCGAACGCGACGGAAAAAGGTCTTGCCCTCCTGCTCCTCCTCGAGCGCGCTTGCTGCCTGGGAGCGCACGACCCGTGCGCTCACCTCTTCCTTCATGCGCGTCCGGTAGATGTGGTCATTGCGGGTCTCCGGCCCCGGATACTCCGACGAGCGGGAGCGCGTCTCGACGTAGCCCTCCAACCAGCGCTCCGAGCTGCCCAGCACCTCCCACACCTTCTCGGGAGGGCGGCTGATCTCGATGCTCTCGCTGAACTGCGGCATGCCCGCTTCTTACCGTCGGCCCCGACCGTACCCCCCACAAGAGAGCTGTGCTACCCGGGTGTAGGGCAGGGTTTCGCCGCGCTTCCCGCCCCAGGCTGGGAGCGTTGGTCGCGCTCTCTTCAAACTAAACGGCGAACTAAGGTGCTGGCAGCCTCGAATCCGCGGTCAGGCACCGTCGTGGCCAAGCCCTCACGGAGCGATGCGGCAGCGTCGACGCCACTGCTGAAATTGAGGACAAGCAGCACAGGCCGTCGATGATCCCGAGGGTGCTGCTTCGTGTGCGCAAGGCAGTGGCGCGAGGCGTCTGATTCAAGGCCCGTGAGTGACAAGACGTTGTCCCGTTCGTTGTCCCAAACACAGCCCAACGGACCCGAACACAGCCCAATCGAGCCCGCTGCAGCTCAGGCGAGAACCTGGTTGTTTGCAGGCGAATACTGGTTAGCTCGAACCCTCGCCCTTATGCTCACACGCGAGAGGTCGCTGGTTCGAAACCAGCCGCGCCCATTTGGAGCCCCGCGGCAGTCGCGGGCATGACATTCGTGGGTATCTCCACCTTCCGCTGGTGAAGCTCGATATCGCGCAGGGCGACTTCGATGATGCGAGCAGCGCGCTCACAAAGCCAGTAAGGACCTGCGGGCATTCGGCTCGCGTATCAACTCAGAGCCCCACCACTGCCACATACGATGGTGCATCGTACTATGCTATGACGTAGAACTTCCCTCTCCGATCTGGAGGTCGAGATGAGTCATGGGAAACTGTCGGGTGACGTCCCCACCGGGCGGGCGGTCACTCAGGTGCCGGTCACCGAACTGACACCGACCGAGGCCCGCAACGCGCAGGCGCATCACGCCCTCCTCGCCGAGCTCTACGCTCACGCTTACGCGCAGGCGATGTCCGGCCGCCGCTACACGGCGGCTGCCCGCCTACAGCGGAAGTACAGGCGAGCCGCTCGGTCGTGCCGCGTGCTCGGTGATCTCATGCGCCGAGACGCCACGAAAGGTCTAAGCGTTGACGGCGCCCAACGAACCCCAGTCGACCTATCTGCGCGCGAGCTGGTGCGTGCCAGGCGTGAGCCGGTGCGGCACCAACGGGCCGCGTGACCCACGCCGGATCGCACGCATCACTCATCTGGTCGTAATGGACGAAGGTCGCCACGCGCGTCGCCAGCCGTCCGGGGCTCAGCGGGCCTGATTCGACCGTCTCGCAGTCGCACTCCGAGTCCGTTGGCCGCCAAGAAGAGGCCGAGCAGGATGATCGTCGCGGCCTCGAGCACGATCGAGATCACGATCGCCTCGCGGTACCCCTGTTCCATGAATCCGAACAGGCCGCCGTTCTCGCTGACGAGGAGCCCCGCCAGCGTACCCGCCGCAATGCCGATGCCGCTGAGGGCGAGCAGCGCGAGCGCGGCATCGGTCCAGCGACCCGCCAGCCGCCTAAACGGCGCCACGAGGGCGAGGGCCACGAGCGTCGCCGAGATGAAGTTCAGCGCGAACAGCGTGCCGATCGTGGGAATCCTGGAGTAGAAGTCGACGTAGTACTGCTCGATGTGGTCTACGCCCACGCCGAGCAGCGCCAGCGCGCCGACGTAGCGGGCCAATCGCGCCACCGTGGCGCGACCCGTGAGTGCATGGAGCCGGCCCGGGCTCGGCTGTGCCGAATGGGAAGCGTCGCTGACCCGGCTAGCCATTGTCGACCTTGTTGCCGGTAGGCGCGAGTACATACCATTCCGCGCCGAACTGATTCAGGCCCTGGCCGGTGGTGTCGCCGGGCTTCTGGTCGCCGGCGTAGAAGTAGAGCGGATGGCCGTTGTAGGTCACCTGCCGCTTTCGCCCATTGGCCGTGATCGTGGCGATCTTGGCGGCCCGGGCTCCCGCCCCCGCCTGAGGCTTCGTGCCCGACGTGAGCGGCGGCCAGATGCTGAGGCAGGCGCCGGAGCAATTGCTCATGTTCCGCCTGTCGGCCTCGAAGAGGTAGAGGGTGCGCCCCTTCGCGTCTACGAGGATCTTGCCGAGCCGCGTGCTACGGACTTCGATGGCCGACTTCGGCGTGGTCGTCTTGGCGGCTGCTGCGTCGCCGGGTGCCGGCGCCGCGGTCTGGGCAGCCTTGTGAGTCTTGTTCGCGCCGCCAGTGATGGCGAGGATGACCGCGGCGACAGCGACGATCAGGGCAACTGGTATGAGGCGCTTCATGAGTGTGACACTCCTCTGCTTGGGGGTCGAGACGGTCCGTGACCGGCCCGTCGAACATCAACTACAGACCATAGGACTACGCAGGCTCGTAGAGTCTTCCCACCCCTTGCCCTTCGGTGAAGGGACTACTACGATGAGTCGTACTATGATCTGCGTAGATGTGTGCTCCTACGCAAGAGTCACCCGTGCCGATGGGCACCTGGCGCTGCCAGATCGACGTCCGCGCCGAGCCGGAGCAGGTCCTCGAGACGCTGACCGACGTTGGTGCCTGTGAAGCTTGGTCGCCCGTCGGATTCGACGTCGACGGCCTCGACTCCGGGCGCCTGCGAGCCGGGACCAAGGTCGGTGTGAGCGGCGCGATCGTTGGTCGTCGAGTTCGCTTCTGCGTCGAGATCGTCCGGGCGGACTCCGAGCGACTCGTCCTACGCGCGACGGGTCCGGTGGAGATGCTCGCTGACTACGTCGTGCGGCCAGCCGGCGATGGGTCCCGCGTCCACGCGGCGATTTCGGTGCACCGCGGGACCGGCGGCGCCGCCGGGATCGCGGCCCGCGCCGCGTCAGTCTTGTTCGGGGCGGGCGCCCTCAATCATGCGCTCGCACGCATCGCGCGGGAGGCCGAGCGGCGGCACGAGCTCGGCGGCGGGGTCGAGTCAGCGCGGGGCCGCTGACAGGCCCGGCGCCCGGCGCCAGGCTCGCCACGCGCGCTCGTATTCGGTCGCCGCCTTCTCCTCGCGCTCGAGTGCAGCGAAGAACCCCGATGCCGCAGCCTCCCAGTCGTCGGGCAGAGCGGTGCGCCAGCGGCGCGAGGCGACCTCGACGTCGTAGGCGGCGTCGCGCCACGCGTCGAAGCAGCGCACGACGCTCGCCCGGACCTCGGCTCGCCGGGTGTCCGGCTGCTGTGAATCGGGCGAGCGGTGCTGCTTCGCGCTGGATCCCCGTCGCCGAACCCTCATGAGAGTCCTCCCGCGGGAGGCTCGGTAGCGGTCATGTCGGGGTGCCCATCAGGAGTATGACCAGCGCGAGCAGTGCGCCACCCAGGACTATCAGCGCCCAGCGAACGAGCCTGCGGCGCCGGTGCGCTTCGTCTGCGGCGTCTTGAAGCAGGGACCGGACCGGCCGGTTCCCGTCGTCGGCGTCGGTCGATCTACTATCTGCCATCGTAGATGGAGAGTAGCACCACGAGCTGCCTCGGCAGCCGCGCCGTAGATCTACTAGCTTATGTAGTACGATGCACGCTCATATGAGAACCCTTCCCACCGCAGCATTTATCGACCACCTCACGGCTGGCCGGGCCCAGATGGGCACGTCGCTGGCGTTCCACCTCACCTTCGCCGTGCTCGGCGTGGGATTGCCGCTGATGATGCTTATCGCGGAGGGAATGCACCTGCGCACGGGCGACCCGGTCTGGCGGGCGCTCGCCCTGCGCTGGTCGAAGGCCTTCGCGATCCTCTTCGCGGTCGGCGCAGTATCGGGAACGATCATCAGCATCGAGCTTGGGCTGCTCTTCCCGCGCTTCATGGCGTTCGCCGGCGGGATCATCGGCCTCCCGTTCTCGCTCGAGGGATTCGCCTTCTTCATCGAGGCGATCTTCCTCGGCGTCTACCTCTACGGCTGGAAGCGGCTCTCGCCGCGCGCCCACTGGCTGGCCGGCTTTCCGGTGGCGGTCTCCGCGCTGGCGTCGGCGTTCTTCATCGTTACCGCCAATGCCTGGATGAACGTGCCGCGCGGCTTCCAGCTCAACCATGGACGCGTGACCCACGTCGATCCACTGGCCGCGATGTTCAACCCCGCCTGGCCCACCGAGACGAGCCACATGGTGATCGGCGCGTACCTGGCGACCGCCTTCGGGGTGGCATCCGTGTACGCAGTGGGGATGCTGCGCGGCCGCCGCGACTCCTACCACCGCCGTGGGCTGGCCGTGGCTCTCGCCACGGCCGCAATCATGGCTCCGCTGCAGCTCGGCGTCGGTGACCTGCTGGGGCGCACGGTCGCTCACAACCAGCCAGCGAAGCTGGCGGCGATCGAGGGGCAGTACCCCACCGAGCGCGGGGCCGGGCTGAGCCTCGGCAGCTTCCCGGTTCCGGGCCACGACCGCGCCGTGCTCAACGTCAAGGTTCCGAAGCTGCTGAGCATCCTTGCCTTCGACGACGCGCACGCGAAGGTCCGCGGCCTCTCCTCCTTCCCCAAGCGCGACCGCACGCCGCTGGCGCTGCCCGTTCGTCTCTCCTTCCTGGGCATGGTCGGCATCGGGACCTTCCTCGTCACACTTAGCCTCTGGTACTGGCTCCGGCACCGCGGGCGGTCGCGACCGGAGGATCACTGGACACTGCTTGCGGTCGCCGCCAGCGGGCCGCTGGCATTCCTCGCCAACGAGCTCGGTTGGCTCGTATCGGAATTCGGCCGGCAGCCATGGGTGATCTACGGCGTCCTGCGAACGCGCGACGCAGTGACCACCGCCTCTGGGCTCGACGTCACCTTCACGGGCTTCGTGGTCCTCTACGTCGGCCTCGCGACGGCCACCGTCTGGCTGCTGCGGCGCCTGGCGACCGGAGCGCCCGCGGAGCTCGCCGCACAACCGCAATGGGCGAGGAGCTGACGATGGCCGTCGCGCTGATCGCGATCGTCTGGGCCGCGCTCACGGTGTACGCCGTGCTCGGCGGCGCCGACTTCGGCGCGGGAATCCTCCACCTGTTGGCGCGCGGCCCCAGCGCCGAGCGGCAGCGGGAAGCAATCGCGACGACGATCGGGCCGATCTGGGAGGCCAACCACGTCTGGCTGATCTTCGCCGTCACTGGCCTCTTCTCCGCCTTCCCGCGTGCGTTCAGCGCACTCGGCACGCTCGCCTTCGTGCCCGCAACCCTGGCTCTCATCGCGGTCGTCGTTCGAGGCGCGGCCTTCGCATTCGCGGGACAGGCGGACGGTGAGCCGAGGGCCAAGGCGCTGTTCCAACGACTGTTCGGCGCGGCCAGCGTCGCCGCCCCGTTCCTGTTCGGCGCGATTGCCGGCGGCCTGGCGCGTCAACCCGGTGGCCACCAGACGCGGCTCTGGACCGGCCCGTTCCAGCTCACGGTCGGCGCCTTGGCTGTGGTCATCTGCACCGCGCTGGCCGCCTGCTTTCTCACCGTCGAGTCGCGGCGCGCCGGCGACAGGCAGCTTGCCGCGACCTTCCGGGCGCGGGCGCTGTGGGCCATCGCAGCCGTCGGGGCGCTCGCGCTCGCCGCGCTCGCACTCGCGCCAGTCGAGGCGGACCACCTGTTTCACGGGCTCACCCACCGCGCGCTTCCCGAGGCCGTGATCGCCATTGCGGCGCTGGCCGGCGCGCATAGCGCGCTCCGACGGCACCGGTACCGCCTGGCTCGCGCCGCGCTGGCCTTCGCCGTGGTGGCGATCATGTGGGGCTGGGGATTCGCGCAATACCCGCGGATAGTGGGCTCGACCACAACCGTTGCCGACACCGCTGCCAGCGGCCCTGAGCTGACCGCCGTGGCAATCGCTATCTCGGGTGGGCTGGTGCTCCTCCTGCCGTCCCTTTGGTTCCTGTTCGTCGCCTTTCGCCGCCAACCACTGGAGGTCCACAAGTGAGTCGCAAGGTGCTCGCACCGGTCGCGTCGGGCTTGGTCGTACTGGCGGCCGCATCTCCCTGGGTGCTCGGGTTCAGCAGCAGCCACGCCGCCGTGGCGAACGCGATCGCATTTGCGATGGCCTTCGCGCCCCTCGCCCTTATGATCGCCGCGCTTCGGCCGGCGGCGGCAGTCTGCGTGGCGGGCGGCGTCTGGCTGGCCGCGAGTCCATGGGCGCTCGGCTACGCGTCCGGCGGGGTCGCCCCCTGGGGAGCCGACCTGCTCCTCGGCACCGCCTTCGCCTCGATTTCCTGGCGGTTTGCTTCGACCAGCACTAACCACTACACTGTGTCGTAATGAGCGCGAAGGCCAACACTCCGCCGCCCCTCCACGAGCTCGAGGCGGAGGTCATGGAAGCCGTGTGGGACTCGGACCAGGACGAGATTACGGTCCGGGAGATCATGGATGCACTCAACAAGCGCACCAAGAGCCCACGCGCGTACACCACTTACATGACGATCATGCGGCGGCTCGACAGCAAGGGTCTACTGACCCGAAGGCGCGAGGGCAAGACCGACATCTATCGCCCGGTCCACTCGCGCGAGGAGTACGCCGACCTCAGAGCGCAAGCCGGGGTCAACCAACTGGTCGAGCAGTACGGCGAGGTTGCACTCAGTCACTTCGCCCGGCAGATGGCCGAACTCGATCCTGAACGCCGCCGGCAGCTGCAGCGCCTTGCCCGCAAGAACTGACAAAGGCCGCTCTCGGCACAGCGACCGCCTGGTTTTTCGGTCACAGGTCGCGATCGGCGCTGTCGGCCTCGCGGCCGCGACTGCCGCCGTCGTAACGGCAGCGGGCTCGGTCCATCGCGCCCCTCGAGGCACCCACGAGGTGGTGATCGCGGGTCAGCAGTTCACGTATCCCGCGGTGAACGTGGCCGCTGCCGTCCTCTTAGCGCTCGCGGTGCTCGGAGCCATCGTCTTGGCGACCATGGCCCGCAGCGCCTGGAGCCAGCTGCGGGCGTATCGCAGCTTCGTAGGAAGCATCCGGGTGCTGGGCCCTCTACAGGGTCATCCACGAGTGAGCGTGATAGACGAGGCCAGCCCGCAGGCGTTCTGCGCGGGGTACCTGCGCCCGAGCATCTACATCTCGCGGGGAGCGCTACAGCTTCTCTCGGAAGCGGAGCTGGGGGCCGTGCTCTCTCACGAGGACCGCCACCGCTCGACCCGGGACCCGCTCCGGTTCGCCTGCGGGCGCCTCCTTAGCCAAGCGCTGTTCTTTCTGCCGGCCCTCCGCCCGCTGGGCGATCGCTACGAGGAGCTCGCAGAGCAGAAAGCCGACCAGGCGGCCGTTCGTGCAAGCGCCGGGGAGAGCGGACCGCTCGCCTCCGCCCTGCTCGCCTTCGATGCGGCCGCCCCCGCGGGGGCCGCGGGGATATCGAACGAGCGCGTCGACTCGCTGCTCGGCCAAGCGCCTCGCTGGCGGCTGCCGTCGCCGCTCATCGCTGTCTCGCTCGCGACGATCTGCAGTCTCGTGGTGCTGGTCTGGCGGACGAGCGCCGCAGCCTCGGCGCACGCCACCTTCAACCTCCCCGTGCTCTCCTCGCAGCCGTGCATGCTCGTGCTGGCGCTGCTGCCGGCGACTGTCGCCCTGGCCGGCCATGTCTGGCACCGGCGCGCGACCCGGCCAGCTCGGCAGGGCCTCGCCGTAGCCGGCGGCTAGCCTCGCCCCGCCGCTTCGATCCAGCCCTCTCAGCCCAAGCGGCGACGTCTTGGACGTCCTTCGGGTCGCAGCACTCGCGATCGAGCACGCGCTAAGATTCTCTTGATATCTACGATGTAGCCTAGTACTATGGTGCGACGTAGTCCCCTCCTCTCCCCCCGATCCCCGGAGGACTCATCGTGAAACGTGCCGTCGTAGCCCTTCTCTACGCCGCCGCCTTGCTCGGTATGTCGGCGGCGCTGCCCGCCACCAGCCGCGCAGCACCCGTCGCGACGCCCGTGCAGGCATCGACTCCGGCCCCCGACCCCGTTGTCCAATGGAACCAGTTCCTGCTCGGCATCCAGGCCGCGCCGGGCAACCAGCCCGCCACCGTGCACCCGACCTATGAGCTCGCGATCATGCACGCGGCGATCTACGACGCGGTCGTCTCGATCGACCACAGCGCGACGCCTTACCTCACGACTGCCCGCGGCCCGCGGAGCGCCTCACTCGCCGCGGCCGCGGACGCCGCCGCGCACGACACGCTCGTCAAGCTCTACCCCAGCCTCCAGCCCGCGATCGACCAGGAATACGCGAGCCTGCTCGCGCAGGTGCCATCGGGGCGCCACCAGTCCCAGGGCATCCGGATCGGCGAGACCGTCGCTGGGCAGATCCTTGCTCAACGGGCAAAGGATGGCTCGAGCGCTCCGCTCATCCCGTTCCAGCCTGGCGGCAATCCCGGCGACTACCAGCTCACGCTGCCTGCGTTCGCGCAGCCTGTGTTCACCCACTGGCGTTTCGTGAAGCCGTTCGTCCTCCGGCACGCCGACTGGTTCCGGCCGCCGCTTCCTCCGGCGCTGACGAGCCCGAAGTACGCCGCCGCGATCAACGAGGTCAAGACCCTCGGAGTGGCACAGGGCTCTACGAGGACGCCTGATCAGACGCAGATCGGACTGTTCTGGAACCCGCCGATCTGGGCGACCTGGAACCGCATAGCCCAGACCGCCGGGCTCGGGCACCACGGGACCCTGTCGCAGGACGCCCGTACCTTCGCAGCCCTCAACCTGGCGTTCGCTGACTCCGTGATCGCCTTCTACGACGCCAAGTACACCTACCGCCTATGGCGACCGGTGACGGCGATCCGCAACGCGGACGCGGACGGCAATACCGACACCGCATCGGACCCGAACTGGACACCGCTCTCGGCGACCGCACCGGACCCGTCGTACCCCGGCGCACACGGCACGATCAGCGCCGCCGGAGCGGCAGTGTTGTCGTCGATCTACGGAAACGACTTCCCGTTCAGCGTGACATCGCCCGCGCTGCCCGGGGTCGAGCGGTCGTTCGTCAGCTTCTCCGAGGCGGCTGAGGAGGCGAGCGTGAGCCGCATCTACAACGGAAACCACACCCGTATCGACCAGGTCGCAGGTGAGAACCTCGGGCACGACATCGCCGATTTCGTGCTCCAGAACGACCTCCTCCCACACAGCGCGGTCGCGCACTGAGGGGAAGGGCCAGGAGCGGGCGGCGGCGGACAACGGCCGCCGCCCGCTTTTTGTGGCCCCGTCCATGCACTGCATCGAGAGGCGCGGCTCTCAAGACGTTGTCCCGTTCGTTGCCCCAAACCCAGCCCAACGGACCGCCACGGAGCCCAATCCGCATTGCCAACGACTTGAGCCAGATAGCCCTCATTTGCAGGTGAATGCCCGTCAGCTTGGACCGCGACCCTTACGCTTCACACGCGAGAGGTCGCTGGTTCGAAACCAGCCGCGCCCATTTCCGCGCGTTGTGCGGGCGTCGAGAGAGGTCGAGTGCAGGACGGAGCAACGGGTCCCTCGGCGGCGGAAACTCGGCGCAGCGCTG
>JBKPDA010000071.1:0-8642 GCA_046727635.1 Actinomycetota bacterium
GCGGCGCACTTCCGCGACTCGCACAAGCTCGACATCCCGATTTACGTGGACCAGGGTCGCGAGTCCTACAAGGCGGCCGGGACGAAGATCGCCACCTTCGACGAGCTGCTCGGCCCCCGGGTGGTGGCGAAGGGCGCCACCGTGGCGGCGAAGCTCGGCGTGCACCAGGGCAAGACGGTGGGCCATCCGGCCCAGCTCGGCGGCGTGCTCGTGGTGGCCCCGGGCGACGACATCCTCTACATCCATCTCGCCGAGGATGCGGGCGACAACCCGCCAAATACCGAGGTTCTGGCCGCAGTTAAGGCATTTGCGACCCCTTGACGCTCATAAGTGCGCAGCGCTACATTTGTTGGTCGCGACGCGGGGTGGAGCAGTCAGGTAGCTCGTCGGGCTCATAACCCGAAGGTCGCGGGTTCGAATCCCGCCCCCGCTACTCCCGAAGCCCGGTACGCGGGCCGCCCGAAAGTCCGCGAGGACCTGAAATTGCGACCCAAACGGCCGGGCTTCGGCTTGCTCGCGCACGGTGACCGTCACGCGGCCGCTGGATCAGCCGCCGCGCTCCTTGGTGCCTCGTTTCAGCGTGGAGGCGATCGGTTGAATGTCGTCGAGCTTGCCGCTCGCGATGTCGACGATGAGGTCGTAGGCCTCGTCGTTGGTGAGCGTGAGGCGCATTCCGTTCAGGCCGTAGAAGGCGATCGTCGACGCGAGGCTGAGGCGCTTGTTGCCGTCGACGAGCGCATGGTTCCGCGCGAGCGAGTGAAGCAGCGCCGCGGCCTTCTCGTGAATCGAGGGATACGCATCCTTGCCGAACGCCGTTGCCTGCGGCCGTGCCAGCGCGGACTCGAGCAGGCCGTGGTCCCGGACCTGAGGCTCGGTGCCGAGTGCCCTCGTCGCTACGTAGAGGAGCGCGTCGAGCTCGAGAAAGATCACTCGCCCAGACGCCGGAGCGCCTCGGCGTAGCGGGGGAGCTCCTCGTCGAGCACCTGCTCCAAGAGCTCCTGGCGACTGGTGCGATCGATGTACTCCCGCACGGCGGCGCGGGCAACCTCTTGCATCGAGCGCCCTTCGCGTCGCGCTCGTTCGCGCAGTGCCTCGTTCTCGTCGTCGGTTAGTCGCAACGTCATCGCCATCTCCGGAGCAATGGTATCAGGCGTGATACCACTACACGACTTGGCGAAGGTGTACAACCGGGCGCATGAACATTCGAACTCGCATGTGCATGAGCCTGGACGGGTATGTGACCCGTCCCGACGGCTTGCCGGTTCAGCTCGCCGACCCGAGCTTCGTCCCTGGCAAGAGCCACGGCTTCCCGGAGTTCCAGCAGAGCTGTGAGGCGGTGCTGATGGGACGCACCACGTTCGAGCCGGCCGTCGGCGCTGAGCGCTGGCCATGGCCGGACCTCGACGTCTTCGTGCTCGGCTCGGCGCGGCCGGATGGCACGCCAGAGCACGTGGTCTTCGACAGCGACCCGGCGCGTCTCTTGGAGCAGATCCGGGAGGCGAACCAGGGTCGCGACGTCCACCTCGTCGGCGGGCCTCGCACGATCGAGACCTTCCGAGCCCTCGGCGCGCTCGACCTGTTGGGAATAATCGTGTTGCCGGTAATGGTCGGAGACGGGATGCGCCTGACGCCGTCGCTCAGTCCCGACGCCGAACTGATCTTGGAGACGCAACGCGCTCTGACCGAGGGCGCGGTAGAGATCACCTACGCTGCTGCAGGAGGAGCTATGGGAGGCTCAAATGGGATTGAGTGACTGCCGCGTGCAGGCGGTTCTGGCCGTGTCCGATCTGGATAGGGCACGGCGCTTCTATGAGGACCAGCTCGGGCTCGTGCCCGCTCCAGAGGAGCAGGCCGTGCGGTACCAGTGCGCGGACGAGACCGCGCTCTTCATCTATCTGTCGCCGGAGAACGCCGGCAAGAGCCCGGCGACGCTCGCAGGGTTTACGGTCGACGACCTCGACCAGACGATCGAGGAGCTCGAGTCGCGGGGCGTGGTCTTCGAGCGCTACGACCAGCCCGGCATCAAGACCGACGAGCGCGGCGTGTTCGATGCCGGTCGCTTCAGGGCGGCCTGGGTGAAGGACCCTGACGGCAACACGTTGGCGCTCAGCGAGCCAGCCGGTTGACGCTCGCTCCAGAGCGCGATGGGGTGGCCGTCCGGTTGGGTGAGCAGCGCGTCTGCTGACATCAGGCCGAGGCCACGGGCGGAGATCGCGTCCAGGCGCTCGACCGTCAGCGGCGGTGAAGCGGAATCGGCAATCCGCACGGCGTCGCCATCCCAGGTGGGACCTACAAAGAGCGTCAACCCATCGCCGAGCAAGTCGAGCGTCGAGACGGGGCCGCTGTCGTGCGGCACCCAGACATGTGCGATGCGACCGCCGATGTCGGCGTCCACGCCGAACCCGGTGCCGAGGATCGACCCGTTGGGCCGGGTTGAGCGCTCCGTGTTGTACTCGGCAACAGGCCGGCGTTCGGCCTCGTAGCTTTCGAGCAGCCGCTCGTCCGCCCAGCCACGCAGGACCCAGCCCAGCTTCCAGCCGACGTCGAAGCCGTCGCGAATTGCCGTGTTGAGTCCAGTGCCGCCTCGCGGTGTGACCCGATGGGCGGCATCCCCGATCAGGAACGCGTTGCCGTCCCGGAAGCGTTCAGCCAGCCCGACCCCGAAGGTAACCGGCATCGGACGCTCGATCTCGACCGGCAGATCGGGTGCGCCCGCCGCGGCGCCGATCCATCCTTTCAGCTGATCGGAGGAGGGCACAGCCGAGCTGTCCCAAGGCATGCCGAGCACCCAGCGGTCGTGCATGCCGGCGGGGAGGAAGCTGCGCTCCTCGGGGAGGACGTAGATGCCGTACCGGTGCTCGCCGACGAGATCCCAGAGCGGCGCGCGGAAGAGGATCGCGAGGCGGCCAGCGAGGTTGTCCGAGGCCTCCGTCGTGATCCCGAGCTCTTCGCGGACAACGCTACGCATGCCGTCGGCGCCGATCACGTACCTGGCGCGCACCCGGCGGCTGCCCTCGCCCGGTCCGGCGAGCGTGAGCACGTAGTCGCCCTCGCTCGCCCGCGAGAGCGCGACCAGCTCGACCCCGCGCTCGAGGCGGGTGCTCGCGAACGAACCGAGGTGCTCTTCCAGCAGCGGCTCGAGCTCATCCTGCGCCAGGCACGCGGGTGACGTCGGGCTGACGAGCGCCGCCTGCTCGCGCGTCGGCAGGCCCACCTCGACCGCCTCGCCCTGATCGGCGGCGGCCAGCGTCTCGCATGCCCACGCCTTCCACTCCACGTCAGTCGACCGCTCCCACGCCGCCCGCTCGAGCCCCCAGCGGCGAAGCAGCTCCATCGTCCCGGTGCTTGCCACGGTGGCACGCGGCAACGTCGAGGTGGACAACCGGCGGTCGACCACCAGCGTGTCGACGCCGTACGAACCCAGCGTCACCGCGCTCGCCAGGCCGCCGGGCCCGGCGCCGACGACTACGACCTCGAATTCCTCGACTACAGCAGTCATGCGAGTCCAGCCTTTCATCGGACAGTATGTTCGAGCAAATTAGCATTTGATCGGACGAGATGTCCGATGAAGTAGAATGGCGGCCAGATGGCGACGCGGCCCTACGAGCAACGTGCGCGCGCCGAGGAGGCCGCGCGCACGCGGATGCGGATCATCGAGGCGGTCTTCACGCGCTTGCGCGAGGCGCCGGCCGAACCGATCGCGATCGACCGCATCGCGCAGATGGCAGGTGTGGCGCGCTCGACCGTCTACGCGATCTTCGGCTCGCGGTCGGGGCTGTTCGACGCCGTCGGGCGCGAGCTCGCCGCCCGCTCGGGCTACGCGAGCCTGGTGGATGCCAAGCATCAGCCGGATGCCCGCGATTACCTGCGTGCCGGCCTCCGTGCGGCGTGCGAGATGTTCGCTGCGAACCGCGACATCTACCGCGCCCTGCGCTCGATGGCTCAGCTCGACGAACAGGCCGTCGGCGGTGTGGTGAGGCGAATGGACGAAGAGCGCGCCACCGCGATGGCCCGGCTAGCCAGGCGCCTCGCCGAGCAGGGTGTATTGCGCAGAGGCCTCCGCGTCGAAGACGCCGACGATCTGCTCTGGATGCTGACGAGCTTTGAAAGCTTCGACGCGCTCCACGCGGGCCGCGGCCTGTCAACCGACGGCACGATCGAGCTCCTGATCGACACCGCCGAGCGGGCTCTCTATGAAGAGCCGTACCGGGCTGGCGCCGCCGCGCGAAGTCGGGGATGATGCGCGGACCCCAGCAGCACGCCAAGATTGGCCCCGAGAGCGAGGAGGACTACCAACATGCTCAGCATTGGCGACACTGCACCGGACTTCGAGGCAGACACCACCGAAGGCCGGTTGCGCTTTCACGACTGGATGGGCGACTCGTGGGCGGTGCTCTTCTCGCACCCGAAGGACTTCACGCCCGTCTGCACCACCGAGCTCGGCTACATGGCGAAGATCAAGCCCGATTTCGATCGCAGAGGGGTGAAGATCATCGGCGTGTCCGTCGACACGGCCAGCGACCACGAGGCGTGGGCGCGCGACATCGAGGAGACGCAGGGATACGCGCCGAACTACCCGATCGTCGGCGACGCCGACTTCCAGGTGTCGAAGGCGTACGAGATGCTGCCGGCGGACACCTCCGGTGACGCCAAGTCGCGCACGCCGGCCGACAACCAGACCGTCCGCAACGTGTTCATCATCGGCCCGGACAAGAAGATCAAGCTGATCCTCGTCTACCCGATGACCACCGGCCGCAACTTCGACGAGGTGCTCCGAGTGATCGACTCGCTGCAGCTGACGGCGAACCACAAGGTGGCCACGCCTGTGAACTGGCAGCAGGGCGACGACGTGATCATCGCCGGGTCCGTCTCGAACGACGAGGCGAAGGAGATCTTCGGCGAGTGGGAGTCGCCGAAGCCTTACATCCGCATCGTGCCGCAGCCGGAGCCGCGCGTACCGGCGGGCAGTTAGGACCGCTGTCTGAAGGCCCCGGGAGACCGGGGCCTTCTCAGTGCAGCGTCGAGCGCCTGAACGCCCGCAGCGCCAGCGCCACGGTCAGCCCGGCGTATGCTGCCAGCACCAGGAGGCTCAGCGTGGCCATCAGCCACTGCGACTGCATGTGCCAGATCTGGTGCAGGCCGGACGCGTTCCCGCCCATGAAGCCGTATCGGAGCAGCGCGACGGCATGGGTCCAGGGAAGGACCAGGGCGAGCTGGCGCACGCCGGGCGGCAGCGTCGAGATCGGGTAGATGGCGCCGCACAGCGCGTAGGGCGTCGCCCCGATCGCGGGGATCAGCGTCCCGAAGATCTGCGGCTGAGTGATGCTGTAGGCGAGGTATTCCGCCAGCCCGTACGTGCCCGCGGTGAGCAAGGCCGCAGCGGCCAGTCCCACGATCAGCGGCGCGATCGCGACGTTGAACTCGGCGCCGCGGAGCTGACCCAATGCGACGATCAGCGCCACCTGGCCGGCAGCGACCGTCAGCACCGCCGCGATGCTCGCGAGCGGGATAGTCGTGCGCCGGATCGGCGCCACGAGCAGCTCGCGCAGGATGCCGAAGTCGCGATCGGTCATCACGATGAGGCCCGCGAACATCGCCGAGAACGGCAGCACGAACACGATCTGGCCGATCACGATGTAGGTGAAGTAGTCGACGCCCCGCGCGAAGCCGCCGACGGAGTGCGCCAGCGCCGGCCCGACCACGAGCACCCACAAGATGGGTGTCAGCGCCTGGCTGATGAGCGCGATCGGGCGTTTGACGGCGAGCGCCACGCGCCGCTGGTAGAGGGGATAGAACCCGGCCGCGGCGCTCATCCGCCGCTCGCCTCCGCCGCCGTGACGAGATCCTGGTCGCCCGATGAGGAGGTGAGATGGAGAAAGACGTCGTTCAGCGTGGCGGGACGCACGGTCATCGTCGTAACCCCGAGCTCGGCCAGTGGCAGGGCGTTGATGCGCTCGCTGAGCACCTGCCGGGACTCGCTGCTCGCGATCGAGAGCGACGAGCCCGCCCGGAGCACCTTGCCGAGCGCGGGGTCGAGCGTGGCGACCGAGCGGGCGGCTGAGGCGCCGTCGCTTTCCAGGCTCAGCTCGGCGATCTCGCTGCCGAGGTCGGACACCAGCTGCTGCGGGGTGCCGCCCGCGACGATGCGGCCCTTGTCGATGATGGCCACGCGGTCGCAGACGCCTTGCGCCTCCTCGAGGTAGTGCGTGCTGAGCACAATGGTCACGCCCTGGCGCTCGCGCAGCGTCCGCACTACCTCCCAGAGGTCGCGCCGTCCGATGGGATCCAGGCCCAGCGTGGGCTCGTCGAGAACCATCACCGCCGGTCGCGCCAGCAACGCGCGCGCGATCTCCAGCCGGCGCCGCATGCCGCCGCTGTAGGTCATCACCGGGTCGTTGGCGCGGTCGGCGAGCCCCACCGCCGCCAGCAGCGACTCGACGCGCTTCTGGGCATCGGGCACGCGCCACAGCCGCGCATGCAGCCACAGGTTGTCCGCTCCGGAGAACTCGTTGTCGAGCACGCTCTCCTGGAACACCACGCCGATCGCCTGCCGCACCGCCAGCGGATCGGTTCGCACGTCGTGGCCGCCGACGCTCGCGGACCCGCTCGTGGGCTCCACGAGCGTGGTCAGGATCCCGATCGTCGTGGTCTTGCCCGCTCCGTTGGGGCCGAGCAGGCCGAAGATCTCTCCGGGGCGGACGCGGAACGAGATACCCCGCAGCGCCTCGACTGGACCGGGATAGGTCTTCGTCAGGTCTTCGACGGCGAGGGGATACACGCCGGGCACCGTATCAGGGGAACTATCAAAAAACAAGTACACACTTGCTAATACCTTGTCCGGCGTGCTAAGTTGCCCGGCGTGAAGCGCTACGCCCAACGTTGCCCGGTCGCCAGAGCGCTGGATGTGATCGGCGAGCGCTGGACGCCGCTGATCGTGCGCGAGCTGCTGCTCGGCCCTCGGCGCTACACGGATCTGCAGGAGGCTCTGCCGGGGGTCGGCACCAACATCCTGGCCGGGCGCCTCAGCGACCTCCAGGAGCACGGCGTCATCGTCAAGCGAACGCTGCCGCCGCCCACGCCCGTCGCCGTATACGAGCTGACCGAAGCCGGTGAGGCCCTGGCCCCGATCATCGGCGAGTTGCGTGCGTGGGGCGAGCGGTTTGCCCCGCCGCCTCAGGCGGGCGACGCCGTCCGGCCGGCATGGATCCTCCAGAGCGCGGCGCGCCGGGACCCCAGCTTGGAGGCCGATCGCGTCTGCGAGCTGCGCGTCGGCGAGGAGGTCTTCGAGCTCGCGGGAGGCGATGGCGAGGTGGCCGTAAAGGCGCGCGCAGCCGGCGCCCCCGATGCGGTGCTGGCGATGGAGCCGCGCGTGCTCATGCGCCTTGCCGCCGGCAGGATCGACACTGCCCGAGCGCGGCAGCAGGTCCGAGTGGAAGGCGACGAGCGAGTGGCGAGCGACGTCCTCGAGATGCTCGCGGGATCGGTGCGGTGATGGAGCTCGCGGGATCGGTCGCGCTCGTAACGGGGGCGGGCAGGGGCCTGGGGCGAGCGTTCGCCGGCGAGCTGCTTCGGCAGGGAGCGGCGAAGGTGTACGGCGGCGCCCGCGACGCCTCCTCGGTGACGGAACCGGGCGTCACGCCCCTGGAGCTCGACATCACGGACGCCGACGCGGTGTCGACGGCTGCCGCCTCGTGCGGCGACGTGAACCTGCTGATCAACAACGCCGGCATCATGCTCGCCGGCGCGCCGAGCTCGAGCTCGCTCGCCGACGCTCGCTCGCAGATGGAGGTGAACTACTTCGGGACGCTCGCCATGTCCCAGGCATTCGCCCCCGTGCTTGCGGCGAACGGCGGCGGGGCGCTGGTCCACATGCTCTCGGTGCTCGCCCTGGTCACGAACCCGCAGTCGTCGGGATACGCCGCCTCCAAGGCGGCCGAGTGGTCGATCACCAACGCGCTCCGCGTGGAGCTGCGTTCGCAGGGCATCCAGGTGGTGAGCGTGTTCTCCGCCTACATCGACACCGACATGGCCGCCGCGGTGGAGGGACCGAAGGTGGCTCCCGAGGAGGCGGCCAGGCGGACGCTCGAAGGGATCGCCGCGGGAGAAGAGGAGATCTTCATCGACGACATCAGCCGCTTCGTGAAGGCGAACCTGGCCAACGATCTCGAGCAGATCTACCCCGGGATCCAGCAGCAGTACGACGCCGCTGCCGTGCGCTAGCTCGGCGTCGCCGTGAAAAGATCGACGAGCGTCGCAGTGAGGTCGTGCAGCGCGGTCGCGCGGTTCACGTGGCCAGCCATCACGTCGTCGCGTGCCGCGTGGACCAGAGCGAAGAAGCTCGTGACAAGCCACCCCGCTTCCACGTCGGTACGGAAGGCGTTCTCCGCCCGGCCGCGGTCCACCAGCTCGCGAAGGAGGCCGTGCGCGCTCTCGTGCGAGCGTCGCATCGCGTGAGCGCTCAGCTCGGCCGCCGCGCCGCGCCCTATTCCCTCGTGCCGGCCGAGCTCTTCCCAGCTCGCCTCGATCACGCGCCGGAGGGCGTCGCGCGGCGGACCGCGGTCGGGCTCCGCGGCGGCGATGGCCCTCAGCGAGCGCCGCACGGTGCGCTCGACCAGGGCCTCGAGCAGCTCCTCGAGGCCCTG
>JBKPDA010000072.1:0-5661 GCA_046727635.1 Actinomycetota bacterium
TCTCACGGAAGACAGAGATCACGGATCACAGATCACAGATCACTGGGCTTTTGCCCGTCGTTCCTGTGATCTGTGATCTGTCATCTGTGATCTCGAAGGAGCCCTCGTAATGGGTCGCTCATGGCTCGCGGTTCCGAGAGACTGGGTCGCTTCCTTCGGCGACATCGCAAAATTCGCCGCGCGTGACTTCGCCGAGGTCTTCGGCGGGCGCGTGTTCCGGTTCTTCGGCGAGGCGCTGCGGCAGGCCGGCATCCTGATCCTGGGCTCCACGCTCGTCATCTGGAGCCTCGCGTTCATCCTCGGCCTGCAGTGCGGCATCGAGGGCGCGTACTTCAACCGCTCGGTGGGCGCGCCGGCCTACGCGGGCGTGTTCTCCGCGTGGTGCGACCTGCGCGAGATCATGCCCTACGCCTTCGGCTACATGATGGCCGCCAAGGTAGGCACGGGTCTCGTGGCGGAAATCGGCGCGATGCGGATCACCGACGAGATCGACGCGCTCGAGGTCATGGGCATCAGCTCGATGACCTTCCTTTGCGCCACGCGCCTCCTGGCCAGCTTCATGGTGCTGCCGTTCATGTACGTGGCGGCGGTGGGAGCGGGCTTCTTCGCCTCCTACCTCGCGGTGGTGCAGCAGATCGGCGAGGTCTCGTCCGGCGGCTTCTTCTTGATCTTCTGGATGTTCCAGAACCCGCCCGACCTCTTATACAGCCTGATCAAGGGCATGGCGATGGCTACGGTCATCGTGATAGTTGGTACCTACTACGGATACACGGCGAGCGGAGGCCCAGTCGGGGTGGGCACCGCCACCGCGAAGTCCATGGTGCTCAACACCGTGATGGTGCATCTCGTGGGGATGCTTGGGACCGAGGTCTTTTGGGGAGCTAATCCGAGGGCGCCAATCGGCGGCTGAGCGAGAGAGATAGGGAGAGGATTTGGCTGAGGAGTACGAACGCACGGAAGACGACTGGCCGCCCGAGGAGGACGACACCGAGGTCGCTTCCACCGCCGCGTCGCGCGAGACTGCTCGGGACGAGGAGTTCGGCGCCGACGAGGAGTACCGCTGGCACACGGGAGCCAAGCGCGAGCACGGTGGCATCGACGCCATCGAGTTCATCGACGTGAAGAAGTCGTTCGGCCGCAACACGATCCTCAACGGCCTGAACCTCGGCATCCCCGAGAACCAGATCTCGATGATCTTGGGGCCGTCGGGCACGGGCAAGTCGGTCTGCATCAAGCACATGGTGGGGCTGCTCTACCCGGACGAGGGCGACGTGCTCGTGCACGGCGAGTCGGTGCCCAACATGGCCGACGACGACCTCTTCGAGATGCGCAAGAAGTTCGGCGTGCTGTTCCAGGACGGCGCGCTGTTCGGCTCGATGAACCTCTACGACAACGTCGCGTTCCCGCTCAGGCAGCACACGGACAAGGGCGAGGACGAGATCGCCGACATCGTGAACCGGCGACTGAGGGAGGTCGGGCTGGCAGGGGCGGGCGAGAAGATGCCCAACGAGCTCTCAGGTGGCATGCGCAAGCGGGCAGGGTTTGCGCGTGCGCTCGTGCTCGACCCGAAGATCGTGCTGTTCGACGAGCCGGACTCCGGCCTCGACCCGGTGCGCACGGCTCTGCTGTGCGAGCTGATCAAGGAGATCCACGAGGAGAACGGCGGCTGCTACGTCGTGATCACGCACGACATCATGTCGGCCCGCAGGGTGGCCGAGTACATCGCGATCCTGTGGAAGGGGCGGATCGTGGAATCGGGCCCGGCGGAGGAGCTGTTCAACTCGGACAACCAGTTCGTCCGGCAATTCCTCTCCGGCGAGGCCAAGGGCCCGCTCGGAATGGAGTAGAGGATTTTGTTGCAAGGAACCTGGCGCGAGATGCGCCAGATCGACCGAACATTGGGCGCAACGGGAGGCGCCCTCACTATGAGACTCGCATTTGGCCTTCCCGAAGAGCTCAGCTAGGCCTTCGGACACCCGAGGGGGACGTGGGGAGAGGGGCTCGGCCCTTACCCGCTCGATAGCGGTCGTCGCCATCGTGGCGGCAATCCTGCTCGTGGCGCTGCTCATGTTCGGCGGCGGCGGTGGCTACACGATCACCGCGGACTTCCAGAACGCCAGCCAGCTCGTGAACGGCAACCTGGTGGAGGTGGGCGGTCGCCAGGTGGGCAAGGTCACGGACATCAGCTTGTCCTCGAATGGCCAGGCCCAGGTGAAGTTCACCGTGGACGACGACTTCTCGCCGGTCCACGAGGGCACCGTGGCCGTGATCCGCTCGAACTCGCTGTCGGGCATCGCCAACCGCTACGTGTCGCTCACGCTGGGGCCGAGCGATGCCGACCCGATCCCGGACGGCGGCACGATCAAGGGCGACCAGACGCAGTCAGCGGTCGACCTCGACCAGATCTTCAACACGCTCGACCCCGCAACGCGGAAGGGCCTGCAGAACATCATCCGCGGCAGCGCCGCGAACCTCCAGGGCAAGGGCAACGAGGCGAATCTGAGCCTGTACTACCTCTCGCCCGCGCTCGCCACCACCTCGCAGCTCACAGCCGAGCTGGCGAGCGACCAGGTGGAGTTCCAGAGGTTCGTAACCGACACCTCGGGCCTGGTCACCACGCTCGCCTCGCGCCAGAACGACCTCTCGGAGCTGGTGGCCAACGCGAACGCCACCACCCGCGCGATCGGCGACGAGAACACTTCGCTCTCGCAGGCGCTGGGCGTGCTGCCGGACACCCTCCAGAACGGCACGAAGACGTTCGCCGACCTGCGCGCGACGCTCGACGACCTCGACACGCTCGTGAACGTCTCGAAGCCCGCCACGAAGAAGCTGGCCCCGTTCTTCGCGCAGCTGCGGCCGCTGCTCCAGGACGCCAACCCGACGATCCGGGACCTGAACCTGCTCATCCGCCAGAAGGGCGCCAACAACGACCTGATCGAGCTGCTGAGCAAGCAGCCGAAGCTCGCGAGCCTGGCGAAGCAGGACTTCCCGAACACGCTGGCTGCGCTGCGCAAGGGGCAGCCGGTGATCAACTTCATCCGCCCATATGCGCCCGAGCTGACGGGCTGGCTCACGAGGTACGCGGAGTCGGCGAGCCCGTACGACGGCAACGGCCACTTCGCGCGCGTGCAGCCGGTCTTCAACGCGTTCACGTTCTCGAAGAACTCGAGTGGCTCGTTCCTGACCGCGCACGACAATTCGCAGCGCCTCACCGGCCTCCAGACGCTAAAGGCGAACCGCTGTCCGGGCGGCGCGACCCAACCCTCGCCAGACGGGTCGAGCCCGTTCCTCGACCTGGGCCAGCTCGGCTGTGACCCGACCGCGACCCCGCCTGGCCCATGAGGCGAATGATCGGCATAGCCCTGCTCCTGGTCGCGGTGCCCGTGGTGCTGGTATTCGGCATTGGCGCGAGTGGCGGCGGCGGTGGCACCTACAAGGTGCGCGCGATCTTCGACTTCGTGCGCCTGGTGCCCGGCGAGGACGTGAAGATCGCGGGGGCGAAGGTGGGCAAGGTCGAGTCGCTCGACGTGACGAAGGACAAGAAGGCGGCAGTGGTGCTCGACATCCAGAAGTCGGGGTTCGCGCCGTTCCACACCGACGCGCACTGCACGATCCGGCCACAGTCGCTGATCGGCGAGACCTTCGCCGACTGCACGCCGGGCACCTACAGCGTGCCGGAGCTGCCCAAGATTGCGAACGGGCTACCGGGCGCGGGCCAGCACCTGCTGCCTGTGACGAACACCAGCTCGCCCGTCGACATCGACCTGATCAACGACATCTACCGCGAGCCCATCCGTCAGCGCCTGGCGATCATCATCAACGAGTTCGGCACCGGCCTTGCGGGGCGCGGCCAGGACCTGAACGTGGTGATCCACCGGGCCAACCCGGCGCTGCGGGAGACCGACAAGGTGCTGGCCGTCCTCGCGAGCCAGAACCGCACGCTCGCGGACCTCGCCAAGAGCTCCGATCAGGTGCTGGCGCCGCTCGCGGCAAAGCGCAAGCAGTTCGCCGACTTCATCGTGCAGGCGAACAAGACCAACCAGGCCACCGCCGCGCGGCGCGCCGACATCCAGGCCTCGATTGAGCGCTTCCCGGCCTTCCTGCGCCAGCTGCGCCCGACCCTGAACGACCTGAGCGGGCTGGCCGACCAGATGACGCCGGTGGTCACCGACCTCGGCCGGGCGGCGCCCGGACTGAACCGCTTTATCGAGCAGCTGGGCCCGTTCTCGAAGGCGTCGATCCCCTCGCTCCAGTCGCTCGGCAACGCCACCGACGTGGGCCGCCCGGCGCTGGTCGCGTCGCTCCCGGTGGCGACCGACCTGCGCCAGTTCGGCACCTACGCCAACCCGGTCTCGCAGACCCTCGACAAGCTCACCAAGAGCCTCAACGACACCGGCGCCATCAACGCCCTGATGGACAACATCCTCAACACGATGACCGCGATCAACGGCTTCGACGGGGTGAGCCACTATCTCCGCGCGGCGCTGATCGTGAACACGTGCGCGGGCTACTACGCGAACGCCACCCCGCAAGGGGGCTGCAGCGCGAGGTGGGCCGACGATTCCACCAACGCCTCCAGCAGCTCTGCCGCAACGGCGGCGCAGACCGGGAGCTCCAAGTCGAGCGGCACGGGCCAGGAGGCGGCCTCCAACCAGACGCTGCTCTCGCGCATCCTCTCGTTCTCGTCCACACCCGCCGGCTCCAGCCTCAAGAAGCAGCGACAGCACAACGTGAAGCGCGTCCAGCAGGGCGCGACGAACGACACCTCGCAGGCGCTCGGCGCAAACGACCCCGTCCTCAAGTACCTGCTGGGGAACTGATGCAGAGGCGACGCGGAACAGCGGCACTTGCAGGCAGCCCGGTACTGATCGGAGCAGTCACCGTGCTGGTGACCCTCGTCGCGGTCTTCCTCGCCTACAACGCCAACAACGGCCTGCCGTTCGTGCCCACCTACAACATCAAGGCCGAGCTGCCGAGCGCCGCGAACCTCGTGAAGAACAACGACGTGCGCATCGGCGGCGAGCGCGTGGGCGCCGTGACGGCCATCGACCCGGTGCGCCACAGCGACGGCAGCGTCAGCGTCGTGATCACGATGAAGCTGGAGAAGCGCGTGGACCCGCTGCCGCGCGACTCCACCCTGATCGTGCGCCCGCGCTCGGCGCTCGGCCTCAAGTACGTGGAGATCACGCCGGGCCAGTCCGCCTCGGGCTACCAGGCCGGCTCGACGATCCCGCTCTCGCAGGCGGAGCCGCGTCCGGTGGAGATCGACGAGGTGCTGAACATGTTCGACCAGCCCACGCGGGTCGGATCGGAGGAGGGCCTCAGGGGCTTCGGCGACGCGCTCACCGGCCGTGGTGCGGACATCAACACGGCGATCCTCGCCTTCCGCCCGCTGCTCACGGACCTCGAGCCGGTGGCGGCGAACCTCTCGTCGTCGCAAACGCAGCTGCGCCAGCTCTTCCCGGCACTCGAGCGCGCGGCCACCACCGTGGCGCCGGTGGCCACCGAGCAGGCCAACCTGTTCGCCAACCTCGATACCACCTTCACGGCGCTCGCGGGCGTGGCGCCGTTCATCCAGGAGACGATCTCCAAGGGTCCGCCAACGCTCGACACGGTCACCGCCGAGCTGCCCAAGCAGCGGCCGTTCATCAGGAACCTCAC
>JBKPDA010000073.1:0-9767 GCA_046727635.1 Actinomycetota bacterium
CGGTGAAGGTGTTCTGCTGGCTGGGGTGGTAGCAGCCGAGCATGGTGATGCCGCCGTTCGCCTGGTGCTCGGCGCCGTGGGCGAAGCGCGGCTTGGGCCGGACCTGGAGCAGGCGGGCGGCCGCGTCCCAGGCGTACGAGCCCAGGCACAGGATCACGCGGACGTCGCCCAGCAGCTCCAGCTCGCGGGCGGCGTACGGCAGGCAGTTGTCGCGCTCGGCCGGCAGCGGCTTGTTGGCGGGCGGAGCGCAGCGCACCGCGGCTGCCACGAACGCGCCGACCAGGCGCAGGCCGTCGTCGCGCGACACCGACGTGGGCTGGTTCGCGAAGCCCGTGCGGTACATGGAGCCGAACAGCCAGTCGCCCGAACGATCGCCCGTGAATACGCGGCCGGTGCGGTTGCCGCCGTGGGCCGCGGGCGCCAGCCCCAGCACGTAGACCCTCGCCTTGGGATCGCCGAAGCCAGGGACGGGGCGGCCCCAGTAGTCCCAGTCGAGATAGGCGGCGCGCTTCTCCCGTGCCACGCGCTCGCGCCACTCCACCAGGCGCGGGCATTTCCGGCACGCCGAGATCCGCTCTTCAAGCTCGACTATCGCGTTGCTGGTGCCGATAACCGTCAAAGGATGTCCGACATCTTCGTAGCGCGGCAGCCGATCTACGATCGCGAGCTAGAGGTCTTCGCCTACGACCTGCTGTTCAGCAGCGGGGAGCCCTCGGACGCCGGACCGATGATCGCAAGCGAGGCCGCCAGCTCCACCCTGGTGGTGAACACGTTCGCCAACATGGGCCTGCAGGACCTGGTGGGCAACCGGTCGGCGGCCATATGCGTGTCGCAGTCGTTCCTGCTCGACGCGGGCTCGCTGCAGCTGCCGGCGGACCGGCTGATCCTCGAGCTGCACAAGGACGTGGAGGCCGATGACGACGTGCTGGCCGCCGCCAGCGAGCTGAAGCTGCGCGGATACACGATCGCGCTCGACGACTTCGTGCCCCGTCCGGGTTGCGAGCGGCTGCTCGAGCTGGCGGACATCGTGAAGCTGGACGTGCAGGTACTCGGGCAGCAGGGGCTGTGGCAGCAGACCGGCCAGCTCCAGGAGCGCCGCCTCAAGCTGGTGGCCAAGCACGTGGAGACCCACGACGAGCTCGACTTCTGCCGCAACCTCGGCTTCGACTACTACCAGGGCGAGTTCCTCTGCAAGCCGAAGGTGGTGACCAAGCGCACGGTGCCAGCCAACCGGATGGCGAAGCTGGCGATGCTCGCCGAGCTGAACTCGCCCGAGGCGGATTTCGACAGCCTCGAGAAGCTGATCGGCCGCGACGTGGGGCTGAGCTACCGCTTCCTGCGCTACATCAACTCGGCCTTCTTCTCGCTGCCGCACAAGGTGGGCTCGATCCGCCAGGCGCTGGTGCTGCTGGGCATCGCGGCCGTGAAGAAGTGGGCCACGCTGCTGGCGATGGCCGACATGGACGACAAGCCGCACGAGCTGATCGTCACGGCGCTGATCCGCGGCAAGATGTGCGAGCTGGCGGCCGCGTCGCGGCCCACCAGGGAGCGTGAGGAGTACTTCACGGTGGGCATGTTCTCGGTGGTGGACGCGCTGCTCGACTCGCCGATGGACGTGGTGCTGTCGTCGCTGCCGCTGCAGGACGACATCAAGCAGGCGCTGCGCAGCCACACCGGTCCGAAGGGCGTGGTGCTTGGCGCCGTGCTCAACTACGAGCGCGCGCGCTTCGAGGACCTGCGCGCGCTGGCGCCTCCTGGCGTGTCCGCCCAGGAGATCTACCAGTGGGCGATCAGCTGGGCGCGCGAGGCCAGCGCCGAGCTGGATGCCGCGAGCGGCGCGCACGGCGACGACTCGGTCCCGCGGATCGGGCAGCCCGCCCGGACGGCCTAGGGAATCAGCCCAGCGAGCGCCCGTACTGGCGCTCGTAGTACTCGCGGTACTCGCCGCTGCGGATCGGGCCCCACCACCACTCGTTGTCGCTGTACCACTGCACCGTGAGCGGCAGGCCGTCGGCGAAGCGCATGAGCGGCTCCCAGCCGAGCCCCCGCACCTTGTCGGAGGAGAGCGAGTAACGGCGATCGTGGCCGGGGCGGTCGGTGACGTACTCGATCAGCCCCTCGTCGCAACCGGTGAGCTCCACGATCCGGTGCACCACGCGGATGTTCTCCTCCTCGTCCGGGCCGCCCACGTTGTAGGCCTCGCCCGGAACGCCGTGCTGGAGCACGGTGTCGATCGCGCGCGCGAAGTCGTCCACGAAGAGCCAGTTGCGCACTTGGCGGCCGTCGCCGTAGACCGGCAGGTGGTCGCCCGCCAGCGCGTTCAGCACGCAGAGCGGGATCAGCTTCTCCGGGTACTGGCGTGGGCCGTAGTTGTTCGAGCCGCGGCAGATCACCCCGGGAATGCCGTAAGTGTGGAAATGGGCGGACACGAGCAGGTCACCCGCCGCCTTGGTCGCGCTGTAGGGCGACGACGGGTTGATCGGCGACTGCTCGGTGAACGAGCCCTCCACGATCGACCCGTAGACCTCGTCGGTGGACACCTGCACGTAGCGCTCGAGCCCCAGCTCGCGGGCGGCGTCGAGCAGCACGGAGGTGCCGATCACGTGGGTGCGGGCGAATGCGTGCTGCTCGGCGATGGAGCGGTCCACGTGCGACTCCGCGGCGAAGTTCACCACGGCGTCGCAGCCCTGCATCGCCTCTCGCACGGCCACGGGATCCTCGATCGCGCCCTCCACGAACGCGATCCTGTCTTCCACCTCCGCCAGGTTCTCGCGACGGCCGGCATAGGTGAGCTTGTCGAGCACCACCACCTCGTCCTCGGGACGGGCGTCGAGCACGACGCGAACGTAGGCGGAGCCGATGAATCCGGCGGCGCCGGTGACCAGGAGCTTCACGCCGCCACAGAGCGCTCGCTCAGATAGCTGGCGAGCCCCTCCTTCCAGTGAGGGAGGTAGATGGCGTCGCTGCGCTCGGTGCCGAGCACCGAGTAGTGCGGACGCGGCGCCGGCCGGCCGAACTCGTCGCTGGTGCACGACAGCACGCGGCACTCCACGCCGGCCTGCCTGAAGATCTCCTGCGCGAACTCGAACCAAGAGCAGGCGCCCTGGCTGGCGAGGTGGTGGATCCCGTAGGCATCGCTGGCCGAGAGGCGCACGAGCGCGTCGGCCAGGTGTGCGGTGTAGGTGGGGCAGCCCACCTGGTCGCTTACCACCCGCACCTCGCCGTGGTCGCGGGCCAGCGCCAGCATCGCCTCCACGAAGTTGCGCCCGGAGGTGCCGAACAGCCACGCGGAACGGGCCACGAAGTGACGCGGGTTGGCCTCGGCGGTCTCATGCTCGCCCGCCAGCTTCGATTGCGCGTAGATCGACTGCGGCCGCGGCTCATCGGACTCCACGTAGGGCTCGCTCTTCGAGCCGTCGAAGATGTAGTCCGACGAGGGGTACACCACCTTCGCGCCGACCTCGGCCGCGGCGGCCGCCACGAAGCGCGCGCCCTCGGCGTTGCCGTCCATGGCTCCGCTCAGGTCCTCCTCGGCGCCGTCCACGTTGGTGTACGCGGCGCAGTTGATCACCACGTCGGGGCGCTCCTCCAGCAGCAGGCGCTCGACGGAAACGCGATCGGTGATGTCCAGGTCGCCGTGGGCGAGCCCCACCACCTCGTGGTTGACGAACTCCGCGGCACGCACCACGTCGGTGCCGAGCATGCCGCCTGAGCCTGTGACGAGGATCTTCAAGGTTGGGAAGGGATAGCAGCTACAGGATCGCGATATCGGCCTTGTCGCCGACGACGAAGCGGTAAGCACGCGGCAGCGTGGGGCTGCGGCCGATCTTCACGTCCTTGCCGATCAGGCTGGCCTCCACGCGACCGTCGAGGTTCGAGACCGTCGATCCCTCCAGCACGATCGAGTACTCGATCTCGGCCTTCTCGATCCGCACGCCGGGACCCACGGATGTGTACGGACCGATGTAGGCGTCGATCAGCACGGCGCCTGCGCCGATGATCGCGGGACCGCGCACGGTGGAGCGCTCGAGGCACGCGCCCTCCTCCACGATCACGCGGCCCTCCACGCGCGAGTCGATCAGCTCGCCGTCCACCCGCTCCTGCACGTCGTCGAGGATCAGGTGGTTCGCCTCCAGCATGTCCTGCACCTGGCCGGTGTCCTTCCACCAGCCGTGGACGATGTGCGGGTCCACCTGCAGGCCGGCATCCACGAGGTGCTGGATGGCGTCCGTGATCTCGAGCTCGCCGCGGCCAGACGGCTTGATCGACTTGGCCGCCTCGAAGATCGTCGGGGTGAACATGTAGACGCCGACGAGCGCAAGGTCGGACTTCGGCTCCTTCGGCTTCTCGATCAGGCGCGCCACCCGGTTGGCGCCGTCCAGCTCGGCCACGCCGTAGCTCTCCGGGTCCGGCACCTGGGTGAGCAGGATCAGCGCGTCCGGCTGCTCCCTGCGAAAGGTGTTCACCAGCTCGGTGACGCCGTCGCGGAGCAGGTTGTCGCCGAGGTACATCACGAACGAGGAGCCGGCGAGGAACTCCTCGGCGGTGAGCACTGCGTGTGCCAGGCCCAGTGGCGCCTCCTGCTCGATGTAGGTGATCGAGACGCCGAAGCGCTCGCCGTCGCCGGCGGCCTCGCGGATCTCCGCGCCCGTCTCGGGGGCGATGATGATCCCGACCTCCGTGATGCCGGCGCTCGCGAGCGCCTCGATCCCGTAGAAGAGCACCGGCTTGTTGGCCACCGGCACGAGCTGCTTTGCGCTGGTGAATGTGATCGGCCGCAGTCGGCTGCCGGTGCCGCCCGAGAGGATCAGTCCCTTCAGAGCGTCCATCAGTAGGTGCCGCCCAGCTTGGCGTGGTCCCAGGTGACGATGCGCGTGGGATGGAACGTGAGGCCAACGCGCTTGGGTGCTTGCTTGTTCACCATCTCCTCCACATCGCTGTTCACCGGCACGAAGCGCTCGAACAGCGCGACGCCGTATTTCGCCACCTCGGCGGGGTCGCGCTCGATCGACACGTCGCACTCCATCATCACGCCGCGCAGCTCGTGGTAGAGCTCGCCGTCCTCCACCTGGACCGTGGCGCGGGGGTCGCGTTCCAGGTTCTTCGCCTTCTGCGACTTGGCGTACGTCCAGCCGCGCAGCTCCACGCCGTCCACGGCATACCAGAGCGGCACGAGGTGCGGCCGCCCGCCCGGGCCGATCGTGGCCACGCTTACCACCCTGTGCTCCGCCAGGAAGGCGCGCAGCTCCTCATCGGACATCGTGATCTGGTCCCGGCGGGACGGCATCCTGGGTGAAACCTAAGCGGGATCGAGCCGGAGCGTGTCGCCGCCGGGCTGGCCGAACTCGTAGCTGCGGCCGGCCAGCCAGTCGTCGAGCAGGTCGTCGTAGTGCGGGCTGCCGGGGTGGCCGGACTGTCCGGTCATGTGCTGCCAGCGGCTCTTGTCCGGCCGTCCGAGGTCCGCGAGCAGCCGGAACGACGGCGCCCAGCTGCCGGTGTACGTGCCGTCGTGCGGCACGAAGCCCACCTGGCAGACCGTCTCCTGGGCGCCGCCCGCGGGCACGCGGCGGGAGAGCAGCCGGTCGAGCAGCTTCGAGGCGGCGCCCGTTCCCTCGGCGAGCGCATGGGGGAAACGCAGCCCGTGTACTCGGCCCCAGGTCCAGCCGCTTGGGTCGGCGCCGAAGCGGGTCTCCAGCTCGTCGAGCGCGCTCTTCAGCGCCTCGAGCGCCACGTCGTCCCAGGAGCGCCCGCCGATCAGCTCGGGGTCCGCCTCGTCCCACAGCTCGATCAGGCGCGCCTGGAAGCGCCACGGCGCCGACACCATCGGCGTGAAGCCGAGCATCGACTTCGAGCGCCAGCGCTCCGCGTAGTCCTCGTCCCCGATCACGGCGTCCGACACGAGCCGCGCGAAGTGCACGGTGAAGACCGCGTAGATCGTGCCCGCGATGGTGTCCGGGTCGAGGCGGTGATCCCAGCTCTTCAGCCGCTCGATCGCGCGCACCTCACGCTGGCCGGCGGGGCGGAGCCGTGCCAGGCGGTGGGCCGTCTGCTCGCCCGGGATCGAGTAGAGGTCCAGCTGGATGCGCTCGAAGTCGTCCAGCGAGAGCTTTTCGCGCTCGGCCAGGAGCTGCTCGATGCGCGCGGCGCGGTAGCCGTCGAGGTACTCGCTCGTGATGTGGTGCGGGTAGTCGACCGGCGCGATGCGGTTGTTGGCCGTCACGAGCACACCGCCTGGCGGGTTCACGGCCTCCGGCAGCTCCTCGTAGGGGATGTAGCCGTCCCACTCGTACTCGCCGGTCCAGCCCGGCTTCGGCAGGTCGGGGCAGCCGCCGCGGCGGATCGGGATCTTCCCAACGAGCTTGTAGCCGATGTTCCCGGAGCTGTCGGCCCAGACCATGTTCATCGCCGGGATCGTGTAACCGCGGAACGCCTCCACCAGCTCCTCGCCGGTGGTGAAGCTGCCCGCGTCCACGCCGGTGCTGTTCACCACGGGCTCGCGGATGGCGGTCCAGGCCAGCGCCAGCGGCTCGCCCGCGCGGGCGCCGAGGGCGTCGTTCACGATCGGGCCGTGGTGCGTCTCACGCACGCGCAGGAGCTCAGGCTTCTTGCCCTTGATCCGGATCTCCTCCTCGTGCACCTGCACCGGTCGCCAGTCGCCCTCGAACTCGTACTCGGGCCCCGAGTCGCCGTCGCGGATGCGCTCCACGAAGAGGTCCTGCACGTCGCCCATCACGTTGGTGAAGCTCCAGGCGACGTGGCGCGTGTGGCCAATCACGAGGCCGGGGAAGCCGGGCATTGAGCCGCCGCGGAGCTCGAGCTGGGGCGTCGAGCCCTCGATCGTGTACCAGCAGTCCGGCATGCTCGTGGTGATGTGGGGGTCGCCGGCCAGCAGCGGCATGCCGGTGCTGGAGCGCTCGCCGGACACCGCCCAGTTGTTCGAGCCGGCCGGCTCGAGCGACCAGCCGATCGCCTCGCGCACCTCCGCGATCTGCTCGAGCAGGTCGAGCGCGTCGCCCGACCAGGACACGCCGGGGTTCGTCACCACCGGGTTGCCCTGTGGGTACTGCGGCTCCAGCCGAGCGGCCTTCTCCGGGCCGATCTTCGCCACGAGCTCGGCGCGGAACAGCTCGCTCTCCATGTTGGTGGAGAAGCCCAGGCCGATGACCTTGCGGATCACGAGGCTGTCCTCGATCGTCCAGGGCTCGGGCTCGATTCGCAGCAGCTGCATCTCAAGCGGGAGGACGGTGGTGGCCTCGATGGCGGCGGTAACGCCTCGCGCGTATGCCTCCAGCACTTCCTTGTCGCGCTCGGAGATCAGGTCCTTCTCACGTGTCGCGAAACGGCGGAGGCCGAGCGTGCGCATCAGGCGGTCCACCTGCAGTCCGTCCTTGCCGGCGAACTCGGAGATCCGCCCGTTTCCCGCCCGCCGGTAGAACTCGAGCTGCCAAAGGCGGTCCTGGCCTTGCACGAAACCTTGCGCGAAACAGAGGTCGGCGTCGGTGCGGGCCTCGATACGCGGCACGCCGCGACCGTCGCGCTGGATTTTCACCGGCGCTTCGAGGCCTTTTACCTCTATAGAGCCACGCGTCTGCGGCAACGGGCGGCGGAACAGGCGGTACCAGAGACCCAGCGAGCCCGCCCCCGCGGCTGCGAGCGCGCCGGCGACTACTGACGTTGGTCGGCGGGCGACGGCCACAGGACCAGCGATTCTGCCAGTTCCGTCCTAGCTCCCGCCTAACGTCAGTAAGTCCCCCATGCAAACGCTCTGGCTGATCATCGGAATGGTGCTCGGCGGCTTTGTCGTCTGGCTCGTCATGCGCGCTCAGGTTCGCAACGCGGTACTCGGGCGGCGGCAGACGGCCGAGATGTTCGAGGCCATCTCATCGCGCGCCTTGCGCGATTCCAGCGAGTCGTTCCTGCAGCTGGCCAAGGCGGAGCTGGGGCAGCACCAGGTCGCCGGGCGCGAGGAGCTCGAGAAGCGCCAGCGGGCCATCGAGCAACTCGTCAAGCCGATGGCGGAGGGGTTGGACAAGGTGCGCGGCGAGCTCGAACAGCTCGAGCGTGCGCGGCGGGAGTCGCACGGCAGCCTGACCACGCACCTGCGCTCGGTGGCGGAGACGCAGGAGCGGCTCCGGGTGGAGACCGCCTCGCTCGTCACCGCGCTGCGCTCGCCGGTCACGCGCGGGCGCTGGGGCGAGATCCAGCTGCGGCGCGTGTGCGAGATGGCGGGCATGATCGCCCACTGCGACTTCGTGGAGCAGTCCACGCTGCAGTCCGACGAGGGTCGGCTGCGTCCCGACCTGATCGTGAAGCTGCCCGGCGGCAAGGACGTGGTGGTCGACGCGAAGGCGCCGCTCGAGGCGTACCTCAATGCCGTCGAGGCCTCCGATGACGAGGCGCGGCGGGCGCAGCTCGCCGTATACGGGCGCCACATCCGCGACCACGTCTCGAAGCTCAGCCAGAAGTCCTATTGGGCGCAGTTCTCATCAACGCCGGAGTTCGTGGTGATGTTCCTGCCCAGCGAGGCGCTGTTCAGCGCCGCGCTCGAGCAGTTGCCCAGCCTCATCGAGGAGGGCGTGGAGCAGCAGGTGCTTATCGCCACGCCCACTACGCTGATCGCCCTGCTGCGCGCCGTGGCCTACGGCTGGCGCCAGGAGAAGGTGGCGGAGAGCGCTCGCGCGGTGTCCGACCTCGGCCGCGAGCTGCACGGGCGGCTCGGCACTCTTGTCGCACACTTCATGAAGCTGGGGCGGCAGCTCGAGTCGTCGGTCAAGGCCTACAACGAGACGGTCGGCTCGCTCGAGGGCCGCGTGCTCGTCACTGCCCGGCGCTTCTCGGAGCACGGCGCAGCGGCGGGCGACAAGGAGCTGCCGGAGCCGCCCCAGATCGAGACGGCGCCGCGGACGCTGCAGCCGGTCGAGGACGCCACGGACGAGGAGTTTGAGGTGCGCCGGCTGGCGGGCTGAGCCGACTGCAAACGCGCCACAAAGTGCTAAAGCCGCGCCGAGCGGTGGTCGATATGTCTGCAACAGACGCGCTGGGTGTTGCCCGACGCGCTGAGACCCCCAACAGACATGCGCACGGCAGCCCGCAACGCCCGGGCTCGGCTGAACGCCGAAGCGGGCTTCACGCTCATCGAGGTGCTGATCGTCGTGGTGATCATCGGCATCCTGTCGGCGATCGCCCTGGCGATGTTCACCACCCAGCAGGACAAGGCGAGCGACGCGGACGCCAAGTCGAACGCGAGCGGGCTCGCGGCCGCGATGAAGGTCTGCTACGTCGACACACAGGACTACAACGACTGCGACGGGGTGGGCGCGACAGACAAGCTCGGCCAGACAGGCCTACCGATGGGCTCCGGCGCGGGTCAGGTGAGCGTGAGCGTGGGAAGCACCAGCTCCTTCGTGATCACGGCGATCTCGAAGGCGACCAACGGCGGCGGGCCGCACAAGTTCATGGTGAGCGAGAGCGGCAGCGGGCCGCTTACCAGGACGTGCAGCGTCGGCTCGGGGAACGATGGTGGTGGCTGTCATTCGGGGAGCTGGTAAGTAGCGAAGTACGGAAGTATGGAAGTACGGAGTACGGAAAACGGAGAGCGCCTCTGTACTTCCGTACTCCTTACCTGACCGCTCCCGCCAGCGCTTCGGCCGCCTCGAGCACCGCCGCTCGGGCGTCTTCCGGCTCCAGGACCGCGGCGTCGCCCGCCTCCTTCAGGATCTCGCGGGCCAGCCAGTCGTTGCCTGCGTACTGCAGCTCGACGATCACAG
>JBKPDA010000074.1:0-11010 GCA_046727635.1 Actinomycetota bacterium
CGGGATGATCCCGAAGAAGACCACCGCCGCCCCCATCAACACGGCCACGAACGCAACCTCGGGCTGGGCGCTGGCGTCGGCCTCGGGGGACGAGCCGCTGACGGGACGCACGCGCGTGCGCCGCGCGGGCAGCTCGGGCATTCGGATGCGCAACGGCGTCATCCACATCACCGCCACCACGCGCAGGTAGTAGACGAGCGAGATCATGGAGCCCACCACGATCATCACGCCGAGCCACGCGTAGTTGCCGTCCACGGTGGCCTCGATCAAATAGAACTTTCCGATGAAGCCGATCGTGGCGGGGAAGCCGGCCAGCGAGAGCATCGCCAGGGTCATCGGGACGGCAAGCAGCGGGCTGGCCGTGCCGAGGTTCTCGAGCGAGCGGATGCCGTCGCCGTGCTCGGACACGCGCTCGCGCGCTATCACCACGGCGAACGCCGCCACGTTCATGAAGAGGTAGCCGGCGAGGTAGAAGACCGTCGCCTTCAGCCCGAGCTGGGTGCCCACCACCAGCCCGGCGAGGATGTAGCCGGCCTGCGCCACGCCCGACCAGGCGAGCATCCGCTTGAGCGAGCTCTGGCCGATCGCGCCCACATTTCCCACAACGATCGTCACGACCGCGAGCGCCGCCAGCGCCGGTCCCCACTGCACCTGCACGTCCACGAGCGCGTAGTCGAACAGGCGCAGGAACACGCCGAAGGCAGCGGCCTTGGTGGCCACGGCCATGAACGTCGTGATCGGTGTTGGGGCGCCCTGGTAGACGTCCGGCGTCCACTGGTGGAACGGCGCCACCGATGCCTTGAACGCGAGCCCGGTGGCGGCGAGCGCGACGCCAGTCAGCAGCAGCGGATCGGTGATCGACACTGTGTTGCCGATCGCATTCGAGATCGCGGTGAACCCGGTACTGCCGGTGGCGCCGTAGATGAAGGCCAGCCCGTACAGCAGCGTGGCCGAGCCCACCGAGCCGATCACGAGGTACTTCAGCCCGGCCTCGAGCGAGGTCGCGCGGCGCAGGTCGCTGGCGCACAGGACGTAGAGCGGGATCGACAAGAGCTCGATGCCCACGAACAAAGTGATCAGGTTCTGCGCCGCCACGAGGATCGACATGCCGGCGATCGAGCCGAGCAGCAGCGCCAGGAACTCGCCCGAGCCCGCCTCCCGCATCGCGATCGAGCGCCACGAGAGCAGGATCGTGGCCAGCCCCGCGATGTAGAAGAGGAGCGACAGCCCGAGCGCCAGCGTGTCGACCGCGAGCGCGCCCTCCACGATCGTCTTGCTGCCCGTGTGCCAGTTCCAGATCGTCAGGCCGATCGCCGCGCCCAGCGAGACCGCTGCGAAGAGAGGCACCAGCCAGCGCTGCACGAAACGGCCCGGCAGCAGCGCCGCCATCAGCACGACGAGGGAGCCGCCGCCGACCGCGAACAGCGGAGAGAGCCCCTTGTAATCGATCACCGGGGCCTTCACGGCGGCGAGCACGGTGAGGGCGGTCATCGGATCGCGCTCACCTCCTGGTGCTGGACGGCCTGCGTGGCCTGCAGCTTGCTGACGGTGCCGGCCTCGGTGCGGTGGAGGATGAAGTTCGGGTAGACGCCGAGCGCGAGGATCACGAGCACGAGCGGCGCGAGCACGCTCAGCTCGGGCCCGAGCGCCAGGTCGCGCGACTCGGCGTTCGGTCCCAGGCGGTTGTGCATCGAGCCCTGGTAGAAGCGGATCATGTAGACGGCCGCCAGGGCCACGCCGGCGCTGGCCACCAGCCCGTAGACGATCTTCGTCTGGAAGGTGCCGAACAGGATCAGGAGCTCGCCGACGAAGTTCGACGACCCTGGCATCGCGAGCGTGGCCAGCGCGACTATCAGGAACAGCGCCGCGAGCACCGGCGCGCGGAAGGCGAGGCCGCCCATGTTGCGCAGCGACTCGGAACCGCCCGCACGCAGCGCCAGGTAGCCGATGATCAGGAACAGCGGCCCCACCACCAGGCCGTGGTTCACCATCTGGATGATCGCCCCCTGAGCGCCCTTCTGGTCGAGCGAGAAGATGCCGAGCAGGATGAATCCGAGCTGCGCGATCGACGAGTAGCCCACCACCAGCCGCGCCTCGTCCTGGGAGAACGCGAGCACCGAGCCGTAGAGGATCGACACGACGGCGATGACCAGCATCAGCTCCTGGAAGTGCACCGAGGCCTGGGGCATGATCGGCACCACGATCCGCAGGAAGCCGTAAACGCCCACCTTCGAGACGACGGCCGAGAAGAGCAGGATCGCGGGCAGCGGCGCTTCGCGGTAGGCGTCGGGCATCCAGCCGTGCAGCGGGAACGCGGGCGCCTTGACGAGGAACGCGGCGGCGAACAGCAGGAAGACCCAGTACTGCGACCCGCTCGACAGCGGGTGCTGCGCCAGCGTGGCGAGCGAGAACGAGATGTGGCCGCCGGCGGGCGTCGCCATCACGCCGAGGGCCACCGCGCCCGCGAGCATGAGCAGCGATCCCACCAGCGTGTAGATCACGAGCTTGGTGGTGGCGTACACGCGGTTGTCGCCGCCCCAGACCCCGATCAGGAAGTAGAACGGGATCAGCATCAGGTCGAAGAAGACCACGAACAGCGCGAGGTCCTGGGCCATGAACGCGCCGAGCACCGCCGTCTCGCCCAGGCCGAGCCACATGGCGAACAGGCGCGGCCGGTCCCACTCGCGCATGGCCGTCGCCAGCGCCGCCGCGAGCCACAGCACCGTGGTGAGCAGGATCAGGAACAGGTTGAGCCCGTCCACGCCGAGCGTGTAGCGGATGCCGAGCTCCGAGATCCAGTTGCGGTCGGTGACGAACTGGAGCCCGGGCGTGCCCGAGTGGAAGCGGGCCAGCATCACGATCGAGTAGGCGAGCGTGAGCGCCGTGCCCAGCACGAGCGTCCAGAGCGCCAGCCGCTTGGGGAGGAACAGTGTCAGCGCCCCGGCGACCGCGGGCAGGAAGACGATGATCGATAGGTAGACGGTCATCTCAGGTCGACTGGAGCAGGAAGTAGAGGCCGAGGGCGACGAAGCCGGCGACCAGCAGCAGCGCGTACGCGCGCAGGTAGCCCGACTGCGCGCCGCGGGCGATGGCGGTGCCCGCCCTCACTATGCCCGTGGCGCCGCCCACGAGGGTGCCCTGCACGAACGCGCTCTCCACCACGTAGCGCCCGAAGCGGCCGAACGTGGCCGTGGGGCGGACGAACAGGGCATCGTAGAGCTCGTCGAAGTACCAGCGGCCGACGAGGAAGGCGTGCACGCGCGGGAAGCGGTCCCGCAGCGCGATCGTCGTGCCGGGCCGCTGCACGTACATCACGAACGCCGTGGTGATGCCTGCCAGCGCGATGCCGCCGCCCACCACCAGGCCGATCCAGTCCGCCGAGGTGCTGGGCTGGTCGTTGATGAACTTCGAGTCCGCGAACACCGGGTCGAGGAAGTTGCGCAACCAGTCGGTGACGCCCGGGATCGCCACGATGCCGGCCGTGATCGCGAGCAGCGAGAGCGTGCCCATCGCGACCTTCATCGGCCACTCGCGCTCGGCGATGTGGTGCTCCGGGCCCGGGAAGCCCACGTCGGTGTCCTCGTGCTCGCCGGTCATCGGGTTCATGTGCTCGCCGTGGGCCAGCTCGCCCTGCTCGAGCGACACCGCCTCGGGCACCGGGTCGCCGGTGAACACACGGAAGACCATGCGGAACGAGTAGAAGGCGGTGAGCAGTGCCGCGGCGAACGCGACGATCGCGAGCACGAGGTCGTAGCCGCCGCGGTTCACGTCGAAGCCGAGGATCTCGTCCTTCGCGAACCAGCCCGAGAACGGCGGGAGGCCGGACAGCGCAAGCGCGCCGACCGTGAAGGTGACGAACGTGAACGGCATCGCCTTTCTGAAGCCGCCCATGCGGTTGATGTCCTGGATGCCGGCCATCGCGCCGATCACCGAGCCTGCGCCCATGAACAAGAGGGCCTTGAAGAAGGCGTGCGCCATCAGCAGGAAGAGCCCGCCCTCGTACCCCCCGGTGGAGACGCCGAGCATCATGTAGCCGATCTGCGAGATCGTCGAGTAGGCGATGATCCGCTTCAGGTCGGTGATCGCCAGCGCGCAGGTGGCCGCGAAGAAGAGGGTGAAGGCGGCCAGGCCCGCGGTGATGTTTGCCGCGGTGGGCGCCAGCTCGTAGATCGAGTGGAAGCGGGCCACGAGGTACACGCCCGCGGTGACCATCGTGGCGGCGTGGATAAGCGCGGAGACGGGCGTGGGGCCCTCCATGGCGTCCGGGAGCCAGGTGTGGAGCGGCACCTGCGCGGACTTCGCGAATGCGCCGACGGTGAGCAGCAGAGCCGCGGCCACGATTGCGCCGTCGTTTGAGCTGAACGCGGAGGGAGCTGTCTTGAAGATCGTGTCGTAGCTCAGCGAGCCCGTGTGCTTGAAGAGGATGAAGGCGGCCACCACGAGCCCGATGTCGCCGATCACGTTCATCACGAACGCCTTGATGCCGGCGGCAGTGGCCGTGGCGCGGCGGTACCAGAACGAGATCAGGAGGTACGACGCGGCGCCCACGAACGCCCAGCCCACGATCAGGATGACCAGGTTGGCCGCCAGCACCAGCAGCAGCATCGAGAAGACGAAGTAGTTGAGGTAGGCGAAGAAGCGCGTGTAGCCGCGGTCCGAGCCCATGTAGGCGACCGAGTAGAGGTGGATCAGGAACGACACCCCGCTGACCACCAGCGCCATGAAGATCGACAGCGGGTCGACGAGGATCGACATGCCGACGTTGATGCCGGCGCTATGGATGTAGTCGTACAGCGTGGAGGTGGCGTGGCGCGCTCCGGGGGCGCGGTCGTTCAGCGTGACGAACGCACCCACGGCGGAAACGAACGAGCCGAGGATCGCGAGGCTGCCGATCCAGCCGGGCGTGCGGCCGGGCCACACCTTCCAGCCGAGCGCGATCACGATCGTCCCCGCCAGCGGGAACGCCAGGATCAGCCAGCCCCACGCGGTTGGAGTCAACCCCTGAGCTCCGATAGTTCGTCGACGTCAATCGTGAGGCGGCGGCGGAAGATCGCCACGATCAGTCCGAGTCCCACAACCACCTCGCACGCGGCTACCACCATCACCACGAGAGCGAAGATCTGCCCGTCGCCGTTGCCCCACATGCGCGAGAACGCGATCAGGGCGAGGTTGCCGGCGTTCAGCATCAGCTCGAGGCAGAGCAGGATCACGAGCGGGTTGCGCCGCGTCATCACCCCGGCCGCGCCGATGGCGAAGATGAACGCCGAGAGCACGAGGTACCAGTCGACGTTCACGAGGCGGTCCTCGCCGACTGGGGAGCGTGGCCGATCTGCTCCAGGGCGCCCACGTCCGGGTGTCCGCGCCGGCGCCGCGCCAGCACGAGCGCTCCCACCGCCGCAATCAGCAGCAGGTACGACGCGATCTCGAACGGGATCAGGAAGCGGTTGAGCAGCAGCGAGCCGATTTGCGCGGGCGTGCCGAACCCGGCGGACACGTGCGCGCCGTGGCTGGAGAGCTTCGACAGCCCGGAGCCGATGATCGCGATGCAGAGCTCGGCGCCCACGGCGATCGCGAACACGGCACCGAGCTTGCGCAGGCTCGCCACCTCGGGGCCGAGCGGCTCATCCGCTCCGCCGATGTAGGCCACCACGAACACGTACAGCACCATCACGGCGCCGGCGTAGACGATCAGCTGCGCCGCCGCCAGGAACTGGGCTCGCAACAGCAGGAACAGGATCGCGAGCGCGAACAGGTGCACCACCAGCGCGAGCACGCTGTAGAAGGGGTTGCGGATGATCACGACACCGAGCGCTCCGGCCAGGGCGCCGATCGCCGCGATGAAGAACATGACCTGCTCGAACCACATGGCCGGCTACTCCCCTTCCCTGCGGAGTGGGGTGCGCTCCAGCGGGTCGGCCAGCAGCATCTCCTTGGTGAAGATCAGGTCGGTGCGCGTGTAGTCCGCGAGCTCGTAGTCGTTGCCCATCGTGATCGCGTCGAACGGGCAGGCCACCTCGCAGTAGCCGCAGAAGATGCAGCGCGTCATGTTGATCTCGTAGACCGCCGCGTACCGCTCGCCCGCCGACACCTGGTGGTCGGGCGTGTTCTCGGCCGCCACCACGCGGATGCAATCGGCCGGGCAGGCCGCCGCGCACAGCGAGCAGCCCACGCACTTCTCGAGCCCGGAGTCCTCGAAGCGGTGCAGCTTGTGGCGGCCGCGGAAGCGCGGGTAGACCGGCGTCTTCTGCTCCGGATACTCGATCGTCACCGGGCCCTCCACCACGCGCATGAACGAGGTCTTGAGCCCGCGCAGCGTCTCGCCGAAGGCGCGATAGATCGCGCCGACCCCGCCGGGCTGCGGACCGCGCTGCACCGCGATGACGTCTGGGCCTGGGTCGTACACGCTCATGTGGTGGAGACGATGATCGCCGTCACGAGCACGTTGATCGTGGTCACCGGGAGGAGCACCTTCCAGCCGAACGACATCAGCTGGTCGTAGCGGAAGCGCGGCAGCGTGGCGCGCACCCAGATGAACAGGACGATGAAGAAGAGCATCTTGAGGATCGTCCAGAGCGGGTTGAGGTAGTCGGGCCCGGGCCCGTGCCAGCCGCCCAGGAACGCCGCGGTGGCGATGCCCGCGATCACGATCATGTTGATGTACTCGGCCATGAAGAACGAGCCGAAGCGCATCCCCCCGAACTCGGTGTTGTAGCCGCCGACGATCTCCGAGTCCCCCTCGGTGAGGTCGAACGGCGGGCGGTTGGTCTCGGCGAAGCCGGCCACCATGAACGCGCAGAAGCCGACGAATTGCGGGATCACGTACCAGATCGAGCCCTGCGCGTTCACGATCGCGGTCATGGACAGCGACTGCGCCTGGATCACCACGCCGAGCAGTGACAGCCCGAGCGCGATCTCGTACGAGATCAGCTGCGCCGCCGAGCGCATCGCGCCGAGGAACGAGTACTTCGATCCCGAGCCCCAGCCACCCAGCATCAGCGCGTAGAAGGCGAGCGCGCCGAAGGCGAAGTAGAAGAGGACGCCGATCGGCACGTCGATGCCGTAGAGCCCCCAGTTCCCGCCCCAGTCGCCGTTGTCACCGAAGGGGATGATCGCCAGCGTGACCACGGCCGTGAAGATCGAGATCACCGGCGCGATGGCCATCATCCACGGCACCGCGGTGGACGGTGTAGAGGCCTCCTTCGACAGCAGCTTGAGCACGTCGGCCAGCGGCTGGAGCAGACCGAACGGGCCCACGCGGTTCGGCCCGATGCGGGCCTGGAAGCGGCCGAGCAGCTTGCGCTCCAGCAGCAGGATCATTGGCACCACGCCGAGCACGAACATGAAGATCGCGATCCCCTTGGCGAGCTGGACGAGCGTGCCATCCACGTAGTTCACGTCGGCGAGCGGCAGCGTCATGCCTTCGCCACCTCCACCGTCCGCGGCAGGCCGTTCATCAGCGCCGTGGCGTTGTCGCGCTCGACACCCTCGACGAGGAACACGCTGCCGGGCGGCACCGGGTCGTGCACGCGCGCTACGGCGCGCACGCTGCGCCCGTTCACCGACACGGTCACCTGGTCACCGGTCGAGACTCCGAGCTGCTCGGCGTCGTGCGGCGAGAGCTCGAGCCGCTGCTCGGGCTCGAGGAAGCGCAGCACGGCCGCGTGGCGCGTCTCGCGCCCTGCCCAGAGCGATGGGACGGTACCGAGGCGCAGTCCGCCGTCGCTCGGCAGCTCCGGCGGGGTCTCGAGCGTGGTGTCGGGCACCGGCGAGGCCGGCAGCGCCGAGGCCGCCTCGCGGGTCTGCCAGCGCACTCCGCGCCCGCCGATCTCATCGAGCGTGAGCCCGTTGTAGAACGGCACGGCGTCGGCCACCTCTCCAAAGACCTGCGGCAGCGAACCCAGCTCGAGCTCCGACCCGAGCCGCCTGCACAGCTCCGCCAACACGCTCGACTGGGGGCGAACCTCGCCAGGCCGCGCGATCGCCTGGCGCACTCGCTGCAGGCGGCCGTCGGGATGCGTGACCGTGCCCTCCTTCTCGGCGTAGGACTCGGCGGGGAAGACCACGTCGGCGTGCTCAGCCAGCGACTCGGTGACGAAGTCGGCGAACGCGATCACGCTGCCGGCGGCGCCGAGCGCGTGCTCCCAGGCGTCGAGGTCCGGATGCGTGCGGACGGGGTCCGCCTGGACAAGCAGCAGCGCCGCGAGCGGCGTCTCGGCGATCTGCGGCGCGCTCAGGCCGGGCGCGGGGGAGTCGGCCAGGCCCGGGCCCAGGTTCGGCAGGCAGCCCACCTCGCGCAGGCCGCGCGCGTTGGTGGCGGCCGGCACCTCGATCAGCCCCGCGTCCTCGTTGTCCATGATCCCGGCCTCGCGCGCCAGCGCGAGCAGGGCGGCCACCGACTGGCGGCCGCGCTCCCCGTGCGACACGCGCTCGCCCCAGAGGACCACCGTGGGGCCGTCGCCGCCGAGCACCTCGGCCGCCGCCCGCACGTCGTCGCTGTCCGCGCCCGCCCGCAGTGAGAGATCCTCCACGTGGCCGCTGCCGCCGACTGCCGACGCGAGCGCGCCGATGGCGGCCTCCACCGCGCCCGGTGCAAAGCGCAGCACCGCCGCGGCATTGGCATCCAGGCTGGTGGGCCTGCTGGTGGCCACTACGAGCTTGGCGTGGTTGCGGCGCACGGCCTTGCGCACGCGCAGGTCGAGGATCGGCGCCTCGTCCACAAGGCTCGTGTCGAGCACGAGGATCGACTCCGCGTAGTCGATGTCCGGCACCGCAGCGGCGAGGTCGGGCCGCGCGAGCGCGCGCGCCTGATCGGGGTCGAGCTTGCCGTTCGGCCGCGAGTCGATGTTCGGGGAGCCGAGCAGGTCGCGCAGCAGGTGCTGGGTGAGGAAGCCCTCCTCGTTCGTGACCTCGCCGCCGAGCAGCGCGGCGCTGTTCTTGCCCGCGCGCTTCAGGGCGGACGCCGCCGTGGACAGCGCGCGCTCCCACGACACCGGCCGCAGGTAGCCGCCGTCGCGCACCATCGGCTCCGTGATCCGGTCGGGAGCGTGGATGGCCTGATAGCCGAAGCGGCCCTTGTCGCAGAGCCAGCCGTCGTCCACCTCCTTGTGGTCGCGCGCGAGCACGCGCATGACCTTGGTGTCGTCGCGGGTGGTGAACTTGATGTTGCACTGGCTCGGGCAGAGCAGGCAGATCGAGCCCGAGTCCTCGATGTCCCACGGCCGGGCGCGGAAGCGGTAGGCGGTGGAGGTGAGTGCTCCCACAGGGCAGAGCTCGATGATGTTGCCGCTGAACGGCGCCACGTACGGATGGCCGTCGTGGGTGCCGACGAAAGTGTGGTCGCCGCGCTCCAGGAACACCAGCTGGTAGTCCTCGGCGATCTCCTGGGAGAAGCGCACGCAGCGGTAGCAGAGGATGCAGCGCTCGCGGTCGATGGCCACGAGCGGCGAGATCTCGAGCGGCTTCTCGAAGTGGCGCTTGGGCTCGATGAAGCGCGAGCGGCCGGCGCCCCAGCCGAAGGAGATGTCCTGCAGCGGGCACTCGCCGCCCTTGTCGCACACCGGGCAGTCGAGCGGGTGGTTCACGAGCAGGAACTCGACGATCGCGTTCTGCGCGTGCTTCACGCGGTCCGAGGTGGTGATCACCACCATGCCTTCCTTCACCGGCGTGGAGCAGGCGGTCTGCAGCTTCGGCATGCCCTCGATCTCCACCAGGCACATGCGGCAGGCGCCCACCGGGTTGCCCAGCTTCGGCTCGTAACAGAAGTAGGGGATCTCGACGTCGCCGAACTTGGCGCCGTCCACGAGCATCGTGCCCTCGGGCGCGCGCACCTCACGGCCGTCGATCTCGAAGGTCACCATGTTCGGTTCTGGCCGGGGCATCGCTCTGGTCTATGCGGCCGCGTCCGCCGGCTGGGCGGCCACTCCCAGCTCGACGCTCAGCCGGTCGGCCGCCTCGCGGGCGCGCTCCATGTGCTCCTCGAACTCGCCCCGGAACTTCTGGATCATCGAGCCGACGGGCATCGCCATCGAGTCGCCCAGCACGCAGAGGCAGTTGCCGATGATGTTGGTCTGGACGCCCGCCATGATGTCGAGGTCCATCGGCGTGCCCTCGCCCGCGTCGATCCGCTCGAGCATCTTCACCGTCCAGTTGGTGCCCTCACGGCAGGGCACGCACTTGCCGCAGGACTCGTGCCGGTAGAACTCGGCGAGGCGCAGCGCGACGGACACGATCGGCACCGAGTCGTCCACCACGATGATCGCGCCGGAGCCGAGCATCGAGCCCGCCTCGGCCATCGCCTCGAACGAGTACGGGCGGTCGAGGTCCTCCTCGAGCAGCACGGGCGCCGAGGAGCCGCCGGGGAACCAGCACTTCACCTTGCGGCCGGGCGGCGGGCCCCCTGCCAATCCATAGATGATTTCTCGCGCCGGTATTCCAAGCTCGATCTCGTAGTTGCCCGGCCGCTGCACGTTGCCGGACACCGACACCACCTTCGTCCCCGCCGATTGCTCGGTGCCGCGCGACTTGAACCAGTCGGCCCCGTTGGCGATCACGAGCGGCACGTTGGAGAGGGTCTCCACGTTGTTGATCAGCGTGGGGCCCTGGTAGAGGCCCTGGTTGGCGGGGAAGGGCGGCTTCAGGCGCGGGTTGCCGCGCTTGCCCTCGAGCGAGTCGAGCAGCCCCGTCTCCTCGCCGCAGATGTAGGCGCCGGCGCCGCGGTGCACCACCAGCGACACGTCGTTGCCGGTGCCGAGGATGTCCTCGCCGAGGTAGCCGTTCTCGTAGGCCTCCTTCACGGCGGCGTCGAGCACGTCGGCCTGCAGCACGTACTCGCCGCGGATGTAGATGAAAGCCTTGTTCGCCCCGGCGGCGACCGCGGCGATGATGATCCCCTCGATCAGCCGGTGCGGGTTCTTCTGCATCAGCAGGCGGTCCTTGAACGTGCCCGGCTCGGACTCGTCCGCGTTGCAGCAGAGGTACTTGTCGATCGACCCCTTGGGCATGAAGCTGGCC
>JBKPDA010000075.1:0-11060 GCA_046727635.1 Actinomycetota bacterium
GAAAGGCAATCAAGGGGATCCCGTCGCACGGGCAGTCCTGCGTCGTCTGCAGGGAGCTCGGCGCGCACGGGCGATTCGCCACGCGCTGATTCAGGGCGCTACGGCAATGGAATCAGGTCCGGCTCGACGAAGGCAGCACGAGCTTCGTCGCTGAACAGCAGCTCGTCGCTGTAGTGCGAGCTCAGCAGATCACGCCGGAGCAGCTGCGGATAGCTCGCGAGGAACGTGTCGAATGGAATCGGCGCGCTGTCCGCGGCGTGATGTGCGACCACGCGTGCCCAGCCCACGGTGAGCGTGTCGTGGTACTTGCCCGGTAGGCCGAGGTCGGCGGCGAGCCCGCGTATGCGACGGGCGCCGTCGACCGCGGCCTGCACGCCTCCGCGTCGCGCGTAAGCGAACGCCATGCGCAGGTGATCGCGGTGGGAGAAGTGGTGGAGCTGGTGTGCCTCGAACCTCGCGAGGAACTCGTCGTCTGTCATTTCGATGTGGCGCGTCCGAAGCGCCTTGCTAACTGTTGCACCTGCTCGATGAACTCGGGTGGCTCGAGCACCTCGAAGTCCACGCCGATGTTGGCAATGTAGACGGCCAGACCCCCGAGCCAGTCGGACCCGGTCAGCAGCAGGCACGAGCGCTCGTCGATCGGCTCGAGCGTGCCCACCGTGTGCGGCACCCGCCCGGCCACCTCGGCCAGCGGCGCGTGCAGGATCACCTTGGCCTGGTAGCGGTCGCGCGTGGATGAGATGGCCCGGGACACATAGGCGGCGATGTCCTTTGCCGGCGGATCGCGCGGCGCGAAGCGGCGGTCTATTGAGGGCTTCGGCTCGATGCGATCGACGCGGAAGGTCCGCCAGTCGTCGCGACCCGCGTCGAACGCGACGAGGTACCAGCGGCGTCCTGTGTGGACCAGGCGGTGCGGCTCCACCGTGCGGCGGCTGACCTCGCCGTCATGCGTGCGGTACTTGAACAGCAGGCGCTCGTGATCGCGCGCCGCGCCGGCGATCAGCGCGAGCGTGTCCGGGTCGATGGCGGGCCCGGTGCCCGGGTAGGCCACGGTGGCCGAGCCGACCGCGTTCACCCTTCGGCGCAGTCGCGACGGCAGCACCTGCTCGAGCTTCGTCATCGCGCGCACCGACGTCTCCTCGATGCCCGCCACGCCCACGCTGGCGGCCGTGCGCAGGCCCACCGCCACGGCCACCGCCTCCTCCTCGTCGAGTAGCAGCGGCGGCAGTGACGCGCCGGCGCCGAGCCGGTAGCCACCGGCCACGCCCGGCGTGGCCTGCACGGGATACCCGAGGCGGCGCAGGCGCTCCACGTCGCGGCGCACCGTGCGCGGTCCCACCTCGAGGCGGTCCGCCAGCTCAGGCCCGGGCCAGTCGCGCCGTGTCTGGAGCAGCGAGAGAAGTCGCAGGAGCCTTGTCGATGTCTCGAGCATGAGCCCGGAAGTGTCTCAGCAATTGCGGACCAAAACTGACCTCAATCACAGATAGCCTCGCGGGCCCACGACGAAAGGACCGCAGATGGACTTCAAGCTCGAGTTGGTGGCAATCCCGGTGTCCGACGTGGACCGGGCCAAGGACTTCTATTCGGAGCAGGCCGGCTTCCACCTCGACCACGACCACACGGTCAGCGACGAGATGCGGTTCGTGCAGCTGACACCGCCCGGGTCGGCGTGCTCGATCGCCATTGGCAATGGGGTAACGGACGCCACGCCGGGATCCGTCAGGGGCATGCAGCTGGTGGTGGAGGACGCGGATGCCGCCCGAGACGAGCTCGTCGGTCGCGGCGTGCAGGCCAGCGAGATTCAGGAGTTCCCCTGGGGACGCTTCGTCTTCTTCAGCGACCCGGACGGCAACGCCTGGTCGGTACAGGAGATCCAGCGCCCGAGCTAACGCTCCTCGAACACGAGCGCGGTGGCGATCGGCCGGCCGTCCAGCAGGTCGATGCCGTGCTCTTCCCGCGGGCGGTTGCGCAGGCGTCCCTCGTGCACGAGGGACGCCGAGCCGCCGCCGTCGAGGTTGAGCGCGTCGCTGGCGCCCAGCTCGATCAGTGCGTCGGCGAGCTCGGCGAGGGTCATGCCGGCGTCGCGGTCGCCGCGGCCGTCGCAGGCCACCGCCAGCAACCGCTCGCCCGCGATCGCCAGCGCGGCGCGGGGGTAGCGCCCGATCGTGATGTCGGAGTCGAACTGGCGCGAGCCGGCGGAGAATCCCTCCACGTCGTCGCCGTCGGCGAGCACGCTTCGGCCGCCGGCGACGAGCAGCGGGCCGGCCTGGAGCAGGTCGCCTGCCGGCCGCGAGCCGAGCTGGTCGCGCCGGGCGATCCGCACGCCGCCGTTGTGAACGTGCACGCACGCGCGCACGTCTCCCCACGGCGAATCGAACGGCACGGACGGGCGCGACTCGCCCCCGATCCGGACCTGCCCGAGCGGCACCGATCCCGGTCGGGTGAAGAAGCCGCCAACCACGGCGTGGCTCATTTCCTCGCGCTCGCACCAGTGCGCGAGCGGGGCCGGCTCGTCCAGCACCGCCACGCGCAGGCTGAAGGCACTGCGCTCGTAGCCGGCCACGTGAAGCGTCGTGACCGCTCCGTCCGCGAGCGTGATGCGTATGCGCTCGAGCCGCGACGCCTCTCCGAGGCCGGGACGCAGCTCGGGCGAGCCCACTAGAACCCGCCCGGCTGCATCACCGGCAGCGACCAGATGTCCTGGTCCTCGGCACCCAAGTGCCAGACGCCGATCCCGCCGAAGTTGTGTGCCTGTGCAAGCGCCATCTGGGGCCCGATCGACGCCGCGGTCTCGAACCAGACCTCGTGCGAGACGCCGCTCGAATCTGTGTACTTGAAGGTCATCTCCTGAGACGAGGAGTCCCAGTGCGGGGTGGCGCCGTACTGCGAGGCGAGCCCCATCAGGTCCGAGAACTCCTTCGGGGTGCCCGGGTGAGTGATGCCGCCGCCGGCCGGCCAGTCGAGCCCGTACATCGCGGCGCCGAGCACCCACTTGCTGCGGTCGGGCACGGCCTGGTCGGCGTAGGTGAGCACCTGGTTGGTCAGGTTCACGTCCATCAGCGGACCGGGCCACGAGCTCGACCAGTGCGCGCCCCACATCATCAGGAACAGGCTGTCCGCGGACTGGTTGAGCGCCGCGTAGTCGAACGTGTTGCCGCGCGGGTGGTTCGGGTCGGTGTCCTTGGTCTTCGGCGACACGTCCACCGACAGCCGGCGGCCGATCGCGTGCAGGCGGGCCGCCAGGTCCTGCACGAACTGGGTGAACAGGTCGCGGTCGCTGGCGGGCGCTGCCTCGAAGTCGAGGTTGATCCCGTCGTAGTCGTTCTGCTGGACGAGCGACACGATCCCGTCCAGGTTCGCGTTCCGCGTGGCCGGATCGGTGAAGATCTTGTGCTCGGCCGTGGGGTTCTGGCAGTTGTAGCGGGGCAGGACGAGGATGCCGCGGCGCTTGGCCCAACCGGTGACGAGCGGATCGTCCTTACCCACCATCAGGCCGCTCGACGTGTTGCAGTCGAAGTAGGTGGGGAAGACCGTGCCCACGCTCAGGTAGTGCGCCTGCAGGTCGCGGAACGACTGGTCGGTGGTGGCCAGCAGGAATGCCTGGACCTTGCCGGTGGTCTGCTGCGGCGGGCGCGTGCTGGTCAAGAGCGGCAGGCTCGGCGGCGACACCCGGCCCGCGGTGTCCACGGCCTGCACGGTGAACGTGTAGTCGCGGTTCGGGTAGAGGTTGTTCACCTGCATCGCGGTGACGTTCGTCTGGCCGAGCGACACCCCGTCGCGAAACACCCGGTAGCCGGCCGGGGTGCCGTCGCCGCGCGGACCGGCCTGCCAGGTGAGGTTGAGGCTCGAGTCCGACATGCCCGTGGCCGACAGGCTCGCGGGCTGGCCGGGGCCGAGGAGCGAGACCGTCTTCGCGAGCGTCGCGCCCTTGCAGCCGGACTGCTTGCCGTGCTTGTTGACCGCGCGAACGCGGAACTGGTACGCCTGCCCCGCCCTCACGGCCACGTTCATCCACGTCTTGCTGGTCTGGCCGACCACAGCGTTGTCGCGGTACACGCGGTACGAGGAGGCGGGGAAGTACTTGTACGTATAGGTCGGGCGGTGGCCGCGGCGCCTGACCTTCATCTTCTTGCGCGGCTGGCGCCAGCTGAGCATCCCCGAGGGATCGCCGGTCTGGCGGTTGAACTGCAGCACGCTCGGCGTGAGCTTGTAGCAGCTGGGTCGGTGCGTCTTGTGCGTGCGCGCCGACGCCACTGCGGGAGCGAGCAGCGTCAGGGCAAGGAGAAGGGCAAGCGAGCGAGGGAGGGTTTTCACGGCGGGTCCTTATTCGACGGTTACGGTCTTGGCCAGGTTGCGCGGCTGGTCCACGTTGTGGCCTCGTAGGCGAGCCACGTGGTAAGCCAGCAGCTGCAGCGGGATCGCGGCCAGCAGCGGCTGGAGCATCCAGTCGGTGGCCGGGAGCTCGAGCACGTGCTCGGCGTAGGACGCGATCTCGCGGTTGCCCTCCGTGGCGAGCGCGATGGCATGGGCGCCTCGCGCTCGTACCTCCTGGATGTTCGACGCCACCTTGTCGCTGACGGGCGAGTCGGTCGCCACGCACACGACAGGCGTCGCCTCCGAGAGGAGGGCGATCGGCCCGTGCTTCATCTCGCCGGCGGCGTAGGCGTCCGTGGGCACGTAGGCGATCTCCTTCAGCTTGAGAGCGCCCTCGAGCGCCACCGGCACGCCCACGTGGCGGCCGAGGTAGAGGAAGAACTCCGCGCCGTGGTAGCGCTCGGCAAGCTCGCGCACCGGGCCGTCGCAGTCCTCGATCAGCTGCGCGATCAGCTCCGGAATGGCCTGGAGCTGCCCCAGCAGGTCCTCGCGCCGCGACGCGGGCATGGTGCCGTGGAGGGCGCTCAGCTGGAGTGCGAGCAGGTACATCGACGCCACCTGCGCGACGTAGGTCTTGGTGGCCGCCACGCCGATCTCGATGCCCGCGCGCGTGTAGAGCACGCCGTCGGTCTCGCGCGTGATCTGCGATCCCATCACGTTGGTCACGCCGAGCACGCGGGCGCCGCGCTCGCGTGCCAGGCGCAATGCGGCCAGCGTGTCGGCGGTCTCGCCGGACTGGGACAGCCCCACCACGAGGTCGTCCTCGTTGACTACAGGGTTGCGGTAGCGGTACTCGGACGCGATGTCGAGCTCGGTGGGCACGCGCGCCCACTCCTCGATCGCGTAGCGGCCGATCAGGCCCGCGTGGTAGCTCGTGCCGCAGCCGATGAGGATTACTCGGCGGGCACCGGCGAGATCTCGCTCGTGAATCTCGCCGAGCCCGCCAAGGCTTACGTCGCCGCCGACGATCCGATCGCCCACCGTCCGGGCCACCGCCTGCGGCTGCTCGTGAATCTCCTTGAGCATGAAGGTGTCGTAGCCGGCCTTCTCGGCCGTCTCCGGATCCCAATCGATCACCTTCACGTCGCGGCTGAGGGTGCTGCCGTCGTGTGCGATGAACTCCACGCCCCCCGGGCGGACCACGACGAGCTCGTCGTTGTCGACGTACTGCACGTTGCGTGTCTCGCCGAGGAAGGCGGGGATGTCCGAGGCGAGGAACTGCTCGCCGTCGCCGCGCCCCACCACGAGCGGGCACTCGCGCCGCGCCGCAACGAGCATGTCCGGCTCGTCGGCGCACATGACCACGAACGCGTAGTGGCCCTCGATCTCGGCGCAGGCCGCGCGCACCGCGCCCGGCAGGCCGCCGCCGTTGTAGTGCGCGGAGATGAGGTGCGCCACCGCCTCGGCGTCGGTGTCCGAGCTGAAGCGGTGGCCCTCGGCCTCGAGCCGCGTGCGCAGGCTTGCGAAGTTCTCCACGATCCCGTTCAGCACCACCTCGAAGCGGCCGCGGTGATCGGAGTGTGGGTGGGCGTTGCGCTCCTCCACGCGGCCGTGCGTGGCCCAGCGGGTGTGGCCGATGCCGATCGTGGCCGAGCGCGCCGAGCGCCGGTTCTCGCGGGCCACCGCTCGGCGCAGTGCGCTGAGGTTGCCGACCGCCCGCACCTTGTCGAGGCCGTCGTCGGACAGCAGGGCGATGCCCGCCGAGTCGTAGCCGCGGTACTCGAGCCGCTCGAGGCCGGAAAGCAACAGCTCCTCGGCCGGGCGGCTACCCACATATCCGGTGATGCCGCACATCAGCTGCTCACCTCCAGCGCCGCGGCAGCCCGCAGCTCGTTGAGTTTGAGCTGCAGCGCATGCCTGTCGGCGGACGCCTTCCGCTGACAGATCCCATACGCGCGCTCCTTGCCTGTCGCTCCGTGGAGCTGGCCGCACAGCGCCAGCCGCTGGCTCAGCTTGTCGCGCAGCGGCGCCGTGACCATGACCACCTGGGCGCGCTGCTCGTCCGCGGTCCAGGCCGAGTACGACAGGCCGTGGCGAAGCCACGTGTAAAGCAGGTCCGGGGTGGTGCTGTTGATCACCTGGTAGCGGTCGATCTCCTGCATCCCGGCCACCGAGAAGACGGGCTGCCCCTGAAGCAGCAGCGCCTGGAAGTGGGCGTGCAGCCAGGTGCGCATGAACGGGCCGATGCGGCCGTCGTTCGAGGCGAGCTGGCCGTAGTCGCCGAAGGGCACCGCCATCGCCTGCGGAATCCAGCCGGGCAGCTGGGCGCGCATGAGCGAGATGCCCAGCTCGATGTCCGAGGTCACCCGGCGGCGGTAGGCGGCGAAGGTCTCGTGCTTGCCGTTCCCGTACACGCGCAGGTTTGCGTAGAAGGGCCGCATGTCCTCCTTCGCGCCGGCGCGGATGTTCTTCGCGCCGAGGCCGGCCTCGAGCTGGATGTCCCAGCGGCCCGAGGCGCGCATCCGGCGCAACTCGTTCCAGTCCGGGTAGAAGGGGCCGCGGCCCACCTGCCCGGCGATCACCGACATGACCGCCCGGTAGCGGTACTGGGCAAGCACGGAGTCGGCGTTCTGGTAGCTGTCCCAGCGCCCGCCGTCGAAGGTGATCAGGATCGGCCGGATCGGAAGCCCCTGGCGGTCGCCGCGCAGGAAGCGCAGGTACTGGTCGATCCCGATCGTCCTGAAGTTGGCCCGCTTCAGCATCAGCATCTGCTGGGCGAACTGCTTGCGGGTGACCGAGTAACGGTCGTGCGAGTCGTTGATGCCCTGGTAGGTGAGCACCGGGACGGCGCCGTTGTACTCGGGCAGCGGCTTCCACTTCGCCAGCTCCACCGGGTCGAGCTTCAGCTTCGGAGGGGCCTGCGGCGCCCGCGGCTGAAAGCGCGCGATGAAGGCGTGGTAGGAGTCCTTCACCACGGGCGTCACCGCGGCCACTGGCGCGATCGAGAGGGGGATCAGCAGCGCGGTCAACTTGATCACGCCCGCCTGATCGCCCAGGCGCTGGAACAGCTTGCTCATGCCGGTTTCTCCGCCACTTGCACGTGTTGCGACGGCCGCGTGCCCCAGCTCGTGCGATTCGAGGTGAGGATCGCGTAGTAGGTCTGCCAGACCAGGAAGCAGAGGTAGAAGAAGACGAACAGGATCCCGAACACCCAGAGGGCGTCCCACCTGTTCTGGCGCATCGCGTAGTAGAGGCCGTAGATCGTGGCCATGGCGTAGATGCCGATCAGGTAGAGCAGCGGCGAGCCCGCGTGGTCCACGATCGGGCGCCAGAGCATCGCCCGGCCGGCGGCGATCGGCGCCGCGAGCGGCAGGACCATGCCGATGTAGACCGATGCCGCGACGATCGGGTTCTTGCGCCAGATGAACCTGGCGGCGATCAGCGACTCGCGTGTCCAGGAGCGCTTCCAGCGCACCTGCTGCGTGAGGAACTTGCGCAGCGTGCCCGGGACGATCGTGTGGGAGATCGCCTTCGCTTCGTACGGCACCTTCCAGTCACGCAGCACGAAGTTCGTGAGCGAGCGGTCGTCGCCGAACGTGGCCGGCCGGCCGAGGAAGCGCTGGTGCTCCCACGCCTCGAGGTGGGGCATGATCGCCGCGCGCCGGTAGGCCGCGAAGCAGCCCGAGCAGCACGTCACCGCGCTGAACACCGACTCGGCGGCCTTCAGCACCTTGAAGGCCACGAAGTAGCGCACGGCCTGCATGCGCGACATCCAGGACTCCTTGATGTTGAGCACCTCGGCGTGCCCGGCCACGGCGCCCACCTTCGGCTTCGCGAAGTGCTGCACGAGGATGCGAAGGGCGTCCGGCTCGAGCATCGAGTCGGAGTCCACGAACGCGATGATCTCTGCGTTGGTGGCGCGGATGCCGGCGGCCATCGCCGCCCGCTTGCCGCGGTTCTCCGGGAACGAGATCACCCGCACGCGGCCGTTCGCCTCGCGCTCCACCTTGCGCATCTCCACGAGCGTGCGGTCGGTGGAGCCGTCGTTCACGGCCACGAGCTCGAGCTTGGTCGCCGGGTAGTCGAGCTTCAAGAGCGAGCGCAGTGACTGCGCGATCGCCGCCTCCTCGTTGAACCCGGGCATGACGATCGCCACGTGCGGCTCGATCCCGTGGTCCCTGCCCGAGCGGTAGAAGAGGCTGAGGATGAAGCGCGACAGGATGTACGTCGCCACGCTCAGCCCGTACACGGCGAAGAAGGGGTCGCCGAGCAAGAGCCTTATGAAGAGCGCCTTGTAGACGACGATCCCGACGATGATCGCGATCAGGTAGACGAACGAGAAGCCGCGGAGCGTCAGCTCCAGCCCGCGGCTCAGAGATGTGCGCGGCATCAGACCGCGAACAGGTCCCGGCCGTCGACCGGCTCGAGGCTGTAGGTGCAGTCGAGGATCCGCGGGCAGTCGGCAAGCCAGCCGTAGTCGGCCTCAGGCTGCCGCACCGTGACGATCACGAGGTCGTAGTCCGCGGGGTTCGGCTCCACCACCGACTCGAGCGCCGGGTCGGTCTTGCGACGGAGCGCCGGCACGAGCGGGTCGAAGTAGGAGATCTCGGCGCCGCGCTCCTGAAGGCCCTTGAGGATCTTCACCGAGCACGACTCGCGCACGTCCTTGATGCCGGCCTTGTAGGTGATGCCGACCATCAGCACGCGCGCCTCCTCGATCGGCACCGCCGCCAGCTCGAGCAGCTCCTGCGCGCGATCCACCACAACCATCGGGCGGTTCGACACGGCCGCCATCGCCTGCTCGAGCAGCGGCACGCGGTGGCCCCGCTCGTTCAGGGGATGGACGAGGTAGTAGGGGTCGACGCCGATGCAGTGGCCGCCGATTCCGGGGCCCGGGAAGTGCGCCATGAAGCCATACGGCTTGGTGGCCGCGGCATGCGTCACCTCGATGATGTCCACGCCGTAGTGGCGGGCCACCAGGCCCATCTCGTTGGCCAGCGCGATGTTGGTGGCGCGGAAGCTGTTCTCGTAGAGCTTGGTGAGCTCAGCGGCCTCCGGGCTTGACACCTGGTGCAGCAGCGGCACGATGTCCTCGAGCACCTCGCGCACGCGCTCGGCGCACGCTTCGGTCTCGGCGCCGAACACGCGCGGGGTGGTCTCCTGCACGTGGTTCACGTCGCCGGGGTTGATGCGCTCGGGGGCGAACGCGCAGAACACGTTCTCGCCCACCGTGAACCCGCGCCTCTGGAGCGGCTCGATCACCATGTCGCGGGTGGTGCCCACGTAGGTGGTGGAGGTGAGGATGAAGAGCTGACCCTCCTGGGCGTGAGCCACGGCGGTCGCGCAGGCGCGGCCGAGCGGGGCCAGGTCCGGGCGGAGCTGCTCGTCCACCGGGGTCGGGACGCAGATGATCACCGCGTCGGCTTCCTCGAGGATCCGGCTGCTGGTGGACAGCGTGAGCATGTCCTCCTCGAGCGCGGACTCGAGCTGAGCGTGCTCGTTGGGGAGCAGCTCCACGTCGCCGGCACGGATGTCGGCGATTCGCTGCTCGGACACGTCCAGGCCGCGGACCTCGAAACCGGCATTGGTGAGGGCGGCGGCGGTGGGCAGACCGACGTAGCCCATGCCGATGATGGCCACTGCGGGCTTGCGGGTCTCTGGGAGAGGTACGACCGGTGTTGCTGCAGGGGCAACTGCAGACGAAAGAATCGTTGGAGGCATCGACTCCGTCCGGAAGGGTTGAGGGTGGAAGGTTTGGCGCTCGGCCGCGCTGGAGGGCTTGGCCGGAGACGGTTATGTCTGGGGAACGGTGGGCGTGCCCAGGGCCCACTCTCCGATTCCCCAGCAGTCGCGTACGTCTAGGCGCCTGCTGGCGGCGGGGTCTGACCGTTCACGAGTCCAGTCACCTCCGTTTGTCGGAGGGCGTCCCGATTCCTGGACCGTAGTTTCCCGTAATGTTGTTGCGGGTTTCCCGCAATTCGTGCGCTCGGATACCTTGCCCGAATGGCCTCTGACGAGGTACGCGAGCGCCTGCTGAGGGCCTGGCGGGGCGAGATCGAGGCGGGCGCCGTCTACGAGCTGATCGCGCGCCGGCTCGACGATCGGCGCGCCGAGATCATGCGCAAGATGGCGGAGGCCGAGGGCGGGCATCGGCGCCGGCTCGAAGACCGTATGACCGAGCTCGGCATCCCGATCCCGGACCCGGCGACGGTGCGGCTGTCGTCATGGACGCGGCTGCAGGCGCGGATCGCTCCGATCGACCGCCTGCTGGCCGCCCGCGAGGCGGCCGAGGACGACGAGGTGGACGACCTCTACAAGCGGTCGACGGGCGACGCGGAGACCGACGAGCTGCTGCGCTCGATCCGCAGGGAGGAGCGCTCCCACTCGATGGCCGTCCAGGAAATGCGCGGCGACGGCTCGCCTGAGCCCTCGCCGGTCGCGATACCCGGCGCCCAGGCGCGGCTCGACCGCATCCTCGGCCGCGAGACCTGGCACCAGACCGGCGGCAGCTGGATCTCGGGCGCGATCTACGGCGCCAACGACGGTCTCGCGGCGGTGTTCGGCATCGTCACCGGCGTGTCGGGTGCCACCGGCGGCTCGAGCTTCGTGCTCACCGCCGGCCTCGCGGGCGCGGTGGCATCGGCGCTCTCGATGGCAACGGGCGCCTTCCTCGCCGAGCGCTCCGAGGCCGAGGTGGTGGAGGCGAACGTGGAGCGCGAGCGCCGGGAGATCGCCGAGCACCCGGA
>JBKPDA010000076.1:0-7858 GCA_046727635.1 Actinomycetota bacterium
GGCGGCCGCAGTCACCTCGCGGGCTGCGCCCGGTGGGTCGAAGTGGCCGAGCGGCACTGTGAGGATCACGCGTCGGCCGCTGCGACTGAGCAGGTCACGCAGGCGGTCGAAGTCGCTCGGCTGGACGACCGTCGTAGCCCACGGCTCGCTCCGCGCGAAGCTGGTCCGAAACTCCGGGCTCGCACCGCCGAAGCGCAGGCCGGGGCCTAGCGAGCGAAGCAGCTTCACGAGGTTGCCGCCCGTAGCACCGCGCACCACCGCCGGGAGGTCGGCCGTCTCGCGCGAGAGCCCGAGGAACCCGTCCTTGACCGCCACCGCGGGCCACATGTCGCCCAGCGACACTCTGACGAGGCGAGCGCCGGCCGAGGGGCCCAATGCGAGCACGAGCAGCGCGGCTGAGGTAAGGGCTGCCCCCGCAGCACGCTCTTGGGGCGCGAACTCCGCCCGGTGTGGTCGATGACGCCGTGGACGCTCCGCGTCGCCACGAGACGGTCGCGGAGGCGTACCTGGCCGGGGGCTGGATTAACTTCAGTAGCGGCCGGCTCTGGAAGGAGAGAACGAAGAGGGCTGTCCCGCGCGGAAGGCGGCGGTGTCGTGGACCTCCGAGAAGACTTGTCCGAGGGAGCGGTCGTGCGCCGCCACACAGAGAAACAGCTCGTCGCCGAAGAGGCTCTGGCGGAAGTAGGGCCAGCGCAGGGCGAGCGCCAGTCCGGTGAGCGCGGCTACGGACGCCGCCTCGGCTCGGGGGATGCGGCTCAGCTGAAGCGGCGGCGCAGGAGCAGGCCGCCGGCCACGAGCAGACCGCCGATACCGCCCATCAGCCGTATGTCGACGCCCGTGCGCGGCAGCTGCCCGCTGTTGCTACCCGAACCGGAGCCGGATCCCGAGCTCGTGGTGGTCGTCGAGGTGGTCTGCGAGCTGGACGACGGCGAGCTACTCGAGGGCGTGGTCTGCGTCGGCGTCGTGGTGGTGGTCGGGCTCGAGTGCTTTTTCGGCTTCGAGGGCGTCGAGTTGCCCAGCGGGTCCTGGTCCTGCGGGTCGCCGGCGCTGCCGCCGGCAAGCGCGGCAGTCGGGAGCGCGAGCGCCACGATGAGGACGAGCGCCGCGAGGAGGCGCAAGGGGGTCACCCCGACATTCGTAGCAGAAAAGGGGTGATTCGCGAGTAGACTCCCGCGACCCTTGGGGACCGGCAACCGAACCGAGCGACGGGTACTCGTGACGGGAGCGGCGGGCTTCGTCGGCTCTAACGTGGCGCTTTCGCTGCGCGATCGCCACCCCGACTGGGACGTCGTCGGACTCGACAACCTCAGGCGTCGCGGGTCTGAGCTGAACCTGCCACGGCTGCGCGCGCAGGGCGTTCGGTTCGTACACGGGGACGTGCGCGAGAGGCCGGATCTTCTCGATCTGGAGCGCCTCGACGCGATCGTCGAGTGCTCCGCGGAGCCGTCGGCCTTGAGCGGAGTCGACGGCGCCACCGACTACGTCGTGCAGTCGAATCTGATCGGCGCCTGGAATTGCCTCGAGCTGGCGCGTCGCGACCGCTCGCAGGTGGTGTTCCTCTCCACGAGTCGGGTCTATCCGATCGACGCGATCAACTCGATGGCCTTCGAGGAGACGCCCACGCGCTTCTCGCTGATCGCCGATCAAGCGCTCCCAGGCGCCTCGGAGCACGGCATCTCAGAGGGCTTCCCGCTGGCCGGGGCCCGCACTCTCTACGGGGCAACCAAGCTCTCGGCCGAGCTGTTGATTGCCGAGTACGCGAGCAGCTTCGGCATCCCCGCCACAATCGACCGTTGCGGCGTGATCGCGGGGCCATGGCAGATGGGCAAGGTCGACCAGGGCGTGTTCACGCACTGGGCGCTCTCCCACCATTTCGGGCGCGCGCTGCGCTACATCGGCTTCGGCGGCAGCGGCAAGCAGGTCCGCGATCTGATGCACGTTGCCGACGTCGTGGAGCTGATCGACGAGCAGCTCGGCGCACCCGAAGCCTGGGCGGGCGTCACCGTGAACGTCGGCGGCGGGGCGGAGTTCAGCCTCTCCCTGCTCGAGACCACCGAGCTGTGCCGCGAGTTGACCGGCAGGGAGGTTGAGATCCTGCCCGATCTCGAGGACCGGCCCGGCGACGTGCGGATCTACGTGTCCGACTGCCGGGAGTTGTTCTCGCGTACGAGCTGGCGGCCGCGGCGCGGACCGCGGGAGGTCATGGCCGAGATCGTCGACTGGGTGAAACAAAACGAGCGAGTGCTACAGGTCGCACTTTGAATTACAGTGACCCGAGATGCCAGTAGCGATCGTCACCGGGGCCGGCGGTCTGATCGGCTCTGAGTCGGTCCGTCGGCTCGTGGAGTCGGGCTACGACGTCGTGGGGCTCGAGAACGACGCCCGCGCCCAGTTTTTTGGGCCGGAGGCCTCCACCGCCGACGTCACGCGCAACCTCGCCGAGCGCTACTCGGAGTTCCAATGGCTCGACATGGACATCCGCGACGCGGACGGCGTGGAGCGCACCTTCGAGCGTCACGCGGGGAACCTCGAGCTAGTTGTGCACACGGCCGCGCAGCCGTCGCACGACTGGGCGGCCCAGGACCCGCACACGGACTTCTCGATCAATGCGACGGGCACCCTGGTGCTACTCCAGGCGGCCCGCCAACACGCGGCGGACGCCCCGTTCGTGTTCATGTCGACCAACAAGGTCTATGGCGACACACCGAACCGCCTGCCGCTGATCGAGACCGACACGCGCCTGGAGCTCCCCGAGGACCACCTCTACTACGGCGGAATCGACACCACGATGTCGATCGACTCGTCGCTGCACTCGATCTTCGGTGCGTCGAAGGCCGCGGCGGACCTGCTCGTGCAGGAGTACGGCCGCTACTTCGACATGCCCACGGTCTGCCTCCGCTGCGGCTGCCTCACCGGGCCGGACCACGCCGGGGCTCGCCTCCACGGCTTCCTGTCCTACCTGATGCGCTGCACGATGATCGGCCGCCCCTACTCGGTCTACGGGTACGGCGGGCTGCAGGTGCGCGACAACCTCCACACGGCCGACGTCTTCTCCGCGATCGAGGCCTATGTGCGCAACCCGAGGCCGGCCGCCGTCTACAACCTCGGCGGCGGACGTGCGAGCAACTGCTCGATGATCGAGGCGATCAAGCTGTCTGAGGAGATCGCCGAGCGCGAGCTCCAGTGGGAGCTGCTCGACGAGGCCCGCATCGGCGACCACCGCTGGTGGATCAGCGACGTGCAGCCGTTCATCGATGACTATCCCGAGTGGAGCGTCACCTACGGCACCGAGGAGATCCTCCGCGAGATCTACGAGCTCAACGCAGAGCGCTGGGTGACCGCGTGAAGCTCTCCGTGGTCATCCCAGCCCACGACGAGGCCGATGCGATTGCCGAGACGGTCGAGCGGATCGTCGAGACCCTCGAGCACGAGGACATCGACTTCGAGGTGTTGGTGGTGGACGACCACTCGACCGACGGCACGCGGGAGCTCGTGGCCGCGATCGGTGAGCACGACCAGCGAGTCCGCTATGTGCTCAGCCCCAATCCGCCCGGGTTCGGCTTCACCGTGCGGGCAGGCCTGGACGCCTTCGAGGGGGACGCGGTGGCGATCGTCATGGCGGACAACTCGGACGAGCCTCGCGACCTGGTGCTCTATTACCGCGTCCTTCACGCCGGCTACGACTGCGCCTTCGGCTCCAGGTTCATGCCGGGCGCCGTCATCACCGGGTATCCCAGGCTGAAGCTGTTCCTGAACCGGGTGGCGAACCTCGGCATCCGGCTCCTGTTCCGGCACGGCTACAACGACACCACCAACGCCTTCAAGGCCTACCGCCGGGAGGTCATCGAGGGCATCCGCCCGCTCCTGTCGAACCACTTCAACCTGACCGTGGAGCTGCCGCTCAAGGCGATCGTGCGCGGCTACAGCTACGCGATCGTCGCGACCTCGTGGACGCAGCGGCGCAGTGGCGTGTCGCAGTTCCACATCAGGGAGATGGGCGGTCGCTACCTGTTCATCATCTTGTACGCGCTGATGGAGCGGTACCTGAGCCACGGTGACTACCGGCGTCCGGCGGGCGCGGCGGAGCAGGCGCCGCGGCTGAAGCAGGTCAGCTAGGCGCGCACTCGGTCGGTCAGGCTGATCGCGATCCCGCCGCCCGCGAGCGACTCCTCGGCGGCATCGGTCATGCTGACCACGTCGAGACCCAGCTCGATGTGGGAACGGGGCGCTCCACCCGACCTGATCGCTTTGACGAAGTCCTCGAGCTCCAGCTGGAGCGGCTCGGCGGGATCGAGGTGGGGCGTGAGTATGTCGCCCGAGCGGTAGGCGAGCTGGAACTCGCCGAAGGTCCGGTCCTCGATCCGCTCCACCCCGTTGTCGAAGATGCGCACCTGCTCGGGGCTCGTGTCGTCATAGACGACCATCTTGCGCTCGCCCACCAGCACGGTCCGGCGAAGCTTCGTCGGCGCGAGCCAGGACAGGTCGATGTGGACGAGGCAGTCGTCGTCGTAGCCGAGATCGATGAAGGCGACATCGACGACGTCGTCCATCACGGCCGCGCGCCCGATCGCGCGCACGAAGTTCGGCTTGCCCATCCAGTACAGGAGGATCGAGAAGTCGTGAGGCGCGAGGTCGCGGATCACGCTGGTGTCGCGCTGGTGGATTCCGAGGTTCACCCGGCTGGACGTGGCGAAGTAGATCGGCCCGAGCTCGCCGCGATCGAGCAGCTCCTTCACCGCCACCACCGGCGGCGAGTACAGGAACGTGTGCGCGGGCATCAGCACGAGGTTGCGCTCTGCCGCCAGGTCGCGGAGCTCCATCGCCTCGGACAGGTTGCTGGCCAGCGGCTTCTCCACGAGCACGTGCTTGCCGGCAAGCAGAGCATCCCGCGCAAGCTCGAAATGGTTCGAGATCGGCGTGGCGATCGCGATCGCATCGATCGTCGCGTCGTAGAGGAGGTCGTCGATGTCGCGCGTGAGCGGCAGGTAGCGGTGCCGGCGCGCCTGGTCCTCCAGCACGGCGGGGTTGGTGTCGCAGGCAGCAGTCACCACCACGCCCTCGAGCTGGAAAAGATTCCGCAGCAGCTTGGAACCCCAGTAGCCAAGGCCGACCATCCCCACGTAGATGTCGGGGCGCGGCCCAGCGGCGCGTCGGGCCCAACCGGCGGTCTTGGGAGCGTTGCCCAGGATCTCCGTCACGCCCACTTGACCATACTCAGCATTGGGTATCGGCGCAAGCACCTGCTGTTGTCTCAATTTCCCCGTTTACGCTGGCGCTCATGCGTGTAGCGATGCTGCTCGAGAACCAGCCGTATCCGAGGGACGTCCGCGTGCGCTCGGAGGCGCAGTCGCTGCAGCGGGCGGGACACGACGTGACCGTGATCGCGCCGCGGGCCGCCGGGGAGCGGCGTCGCGAGACGGTCGGCGGGGTCAAGGTGCATCGCTACCGCCTGCCCATGGGGGGCGCGAGCCTCGCGGGCTTCGTGCTCGAGTACTCGCTGGCCCACCTGCAGCTCCTGGCGGGCGCGGTGCGCTCGCTGGCAGCGGGAGCCGAGGTGCTTCACATCCACAACCCGCCCGACACGCTGTTCCCGATCGGTCTGCTGGCGCGGCTGCTCCGGCGCAAGGTCGTGTTCGACCAGCACGACCTGTTTCCGGATCTCCTACGCGAGCGTTTTGGCGTTTCGCCGCTCCTGCCGCTGGCCTTCGCCGCGCAGCGCGCCGCGCTGCGGACCGCCTCGGTCGTCCTCGCGACCAACGACTCCCAGCGCGAGCTCGCGCTCGAGCGAGCACGTCTCGACCCCGCCCGCGTCTTCGTCGTGCGCAACGGGCCGCCGCGCGCCACGCTGGTCGCCGAGCCCCACACCGCCGACGGCGCGCTGGGCGAGCCCGGGCTCATCTACCTCGGCGAGCTTGGGCCCCAGGACGGCGTGCTCGCGCTCCCCGACATCCTGCGGGAGCCGCCCCTCGCGGCGGCGCGGCTGACGATCGTCGGGGATGGCGCATGCCGGTCCGAGCTCGAACGGCGCGTGGCCGAGGACCCGGCGCTGACTGGGCGCGTGACCTTCACCGGCTACCTGCCGCATACGGAGGTGCCGCGCATCCTGGCCGAGGCGGACATCGCGATCGACCCGGCGCCCGCGTCCGAGTTCAACCGGCGCTCGACGATGACCAAGATCGCCGAATACCTTGCTGCAGGGCTGCCGGTGGTGGCCTATGACCTGCTCGAGACCCGCCGGACCGCGGCCGACGCGGCCGCGTACGTAGCATCTGCGGACGTCGCCGCGTTCGCCGCGGAGGTGGCCGGACTGGCGGCCGACCCGGCCCTGCGGGCGCGGCTGGCGCGGGCAGCGCGCCGACGGGCCGAGGAGCTCGTGTGGGAGCGGTCGGAAAAGATCCTGCTCAGCGTGTACGAGGCGTTGCGAAGGTACCCATAAGCGGGGGACCTGTCGTACACTCGCGAATGGACGCCGAATCTTTGGGCTGGGGTATTCGGCGCTAAGGGACCCACCGCTGAGCATGGATCAGCTCATTGACATCTTCCCGTAAGCAAGGCGGTTCCCCGGCCGGTTGTTCGTCGAGATGCGTGGTCTCCTCCCGGTGAACAAGCGATACAGCGGGCGGATCGTGCCACGCGAGAAGGTCCTGCTCGTTGGCGCGGGACCGGCGGCTCAGGTTGCTGCCCGCAAGCTCCCGCTGCGCCCCGGCGGTGTCTCGCTCGTGGGTCTCCTGTCGGACGATCCGGAGACCGATCCGCGCGGCGGGCCGCGGCTCACCCACCTCGGCACCCCGGAAGACTTCGAGCGCGTCTGTGGGTCTCACAGGGTGGACCGCGTGGTGTTGGCGGCGCCCAGCCTCGACGGCGCGCAGCTCGGCGAGCTGATTCGCCAGGCGGCCGACGCCGACGTGAAGGTGAGCGTGCTGCCCTGGGTGATCGACCCCAACGGCGCGCTCGGAGATAGGGACAGCGTCGCTGTCATCGGCGTCGAGGCCAAGCCGCCACGGCGGCTGCCCTGGTTGATCAAGCGCACGCTGGACGTGTTGGTGGCGGCGCTCGCTCTCGTGGCGCTGCTTCCGCTGCTCCTGCTGGTGGCCATTGCGATCAAGCTGGACAGCCCGGGGCCGGTGCTGTTCACGCAGGAGCGCGTGGGCAGATACGGTCGGCGCTTCCGGTTCTACAAGCTGCGCACGATGGTCCAGGACGCGGAGGCGCGCGTCGATGAGCTGCGGGCGTCGAGCGCGCACCCCGCATGGCTGCTGCTCGACAAAGACCCGCGCGTGACGCGCGTGGGCCGCTTCTTGCGCCAGACCAGCATCGACGAGCTTCCGCAGCTGTTCAACGTGCTGCTCGGCCAGATGAGCCTCGTCGGCCCGCGGCCCCTGCCGCCCTACGAGGACGTCCACGTCACAGGCTGGGGGAGGCGGCGCCTCGACTTCCCGCCCGGGCTAACGGGCCTCTGGCAGGTGCTCGGACGCGTCTCGATCTCCTTCGAGGAGATGATCAAGCTCGATTACCTGTACGTGAGCAATTGGACTCTCCGGGGCGATTTCGTGCTCCTGTTGCGCACCGTGCGGGCCGTGCTGACGAGGCGCGGGGCCAACTAGTGACCTGACTCAGGTCACTAACCGTCGCGAAAAAGCCGGAGCTCGTGGCATGCTGGAAGCATCGCCGCTGCTTTTGGCACGACGGCGGGGGAGGCAGTGGAACGGAAACGTCCGATATTGGTTGCCGCGCTTCCGGCTCTCATCGCGGCCGGCATCGGCGTGCAGCAGGCCGCGGCAGCGACGGTGAACGATGCCCGCTTCGGCGAGATCGCGCTCGTCAGCGGTCTCGTCGCCCCCACCGCTGTGGCGGTTGC
>JBKPDA010000077.1:0-13223 GCA_046727635.1 Actinomycetota bacterium
ATCGCCGGGATCAGCCGGCCAGCATCCGCGCGAGCTCGTCCAAGCACCCGTTCCATCCCCACTCCTGTGCGTCGCGGCGCCCGTCGGTCGAGATACCGCTGTTCACCAACACCACCGTGGTCGAGCCCTCGGACTCCGAGAAGGAGAGCTCGATCAACTGCTCGTTCGACGGATCGTCGTCGAAGGTCCAGGCCATCACCAGCCGGTGCGGGCGGTCGATCAGCCGGTACTCGCCCCCCATCGAGGCCTCTGTGCCGTCCGGCCGGCGCATCACCACCCTGACCCTGCCGCCCACTCGCAGATCGACTTCGGCCACCGGCGTGCCCCAGTCCGCCTCGCAGTGAAGCCAGCGGCGCATCACCTCGGGGCTGGTCCACGCGTCGAAGACCTCCTCGGCCGAGGCCTCGAAGGTTCGCTCGATGCGCACCACGTAGGCCGAGTCTCCCGTCACCTCTGCTCCTTTCCGCTCCTCCAGGTACTCGCCGACGACATCGAAGAGGCGCTCCCAGCGCTTCCGCTGGTTTTCTATCCAATCCGAGGCCTCGGCAAGTGCCTCGGGCCGCAGGGCGAGGCGGTGGGTCCTGCCGTCGATCAGGCGGCTGACGACGCCTGCCTCCTCGAGCATCTTCAGGTGCCGTGAGATGGTCGGCTTGGAGACGCCGAAGTCCCGCGTCACCTCGCCGACGGTCGCCACCCCGCCGCTGAGCCGTTCCACGATGTCGCGCCGGAGCGGGTGCGCGAGGGCTCTGAACGCATCGTTAGCCATTTTGCTAACTATATAGGCCCGGCCCAGCGCACTCAGACAGGAGGCAGGTTCATGACAGAGCACAGGATCGGCACTCAGGTGGAGTGGCTGGCGGCGCGGCGCGAACTACTCGACGCAGAGAAGGAGCACACGCGGCAGGGCGACGAGCTCGCCCGCCGGCGCCAGCAGCTGCCCTGGGTACCAATCGAGAAGGAGTACGTGTTCGAGACGGACACCGGGAAGAAGACCCTGGCCGAGCTCTTCGACGGGCGCTCGCAGCTGCTCGTCTACCACTTCATGTTCGGCTTCGGGTTCCGGGTCGACGAGCAGAACCCGGGCTGCACAGGCTGCTCCTTCGTCGCCGATCACTTCGACGGCGCCATCCCGCACCTCAACGGCCACGACGTGACCCTGGTGGCCGAGTCGATCGCCCCACTCGACGAGCTGCACCCGTACAAGGAGCGCATGGGCTGGCGATTCCCCTGGGTCTCATCGCTGGGCAGCGATTTCAAGTACGACTTCGGTGCCGCCTTCACCGACGAGCAGCAGCGAAACGGTGCTGAATACAACTTCCGCCACGTCGACCAGGTCGCGCCGCAGCGAGTGGGGATTAGCGCCTTCGCGCTGGGTGACGGGGTCGTGCACCACACCTACTCCACCTACGACCGTGGAGTCGAGCAGCTGATGGGGACCTACCGGATGCTCGACCTGGCGCCGCTCGGTCGAAACGAGGAAGGCCCCGCGGCCTGGTGGCAGCGCCACGACGAATACGAGACCACACAGGAGGAGGCAGGTTGATGACAGAGCACAGGATCGGCACGCAGGAGGAGTGGCAGGCCGAGCGCGATGCGCTGCTGAAGGAGGAGAAGGAGCTCACCCGCCGCAGCGACGAGCTCACCAGGAAGAGGAGCGAGCTGCCCTGGGTCCCGGTTGACAAGGACTATCGGTTCGAGACCAAGGACGGCGAGAAGGCCCTCGCGGATCTATTCGACGGCCGCTCCCAGCTGATGGTCTACCACTTCATGTTCGGCCCGCCCTACACGGCAGGGTGCCCCGTCTGCACCTCGATCGCGGACACGCTCAACCCCCAGGTCCCCCACCTCAAGGCCAGGGACACCACACTGCTGCTCGCGTCCCGCGCGCCGCTCGAGAGGCTCCTCGCCTACCGGGACCGGATGGGATGGGACATCGACTGGGTCTCGAGCGGCGGCAGCGACTTTAACCGCGACATCGGCTTCATGCACACCGAGGAGGAGCTCAGGCCGTGGCTGGACAGCGGCGAGATCCCGGCCACCGTCGAGCAGTACGGGCGGATGTGCGGTACGGACGCGCTCGGCTACGTGACCGAGGGACCGGGCCTGAGCGTGTACGCGCTGGAGGACGGGAGTGTGTACCGGACGTACGTGACGACTGCGCGCGGCCTCGAGGTCCCCGGAATGGCCTACTACTCCCTGCTGGACCGCACGCCGAAGGGTCGCGACGAGCCTGCCACTGAGCCGCTGTGGGTGCGGCGCCACGACGAGTACTGAACCGCAGGTCGGCCGCCTTCGCGACAGACGGGACAGTCTCACGTCCGGTTTGTCCTCGCGGCCTTCCGGCGCGGCTTGTTGCTCCACGACTCGGCGGCGGTGGGCTGGCCGGCGGCGACAGCCAGCATGTTGAACGCGGACTTGGCCACGATCCCTGTCCCATTCCGACTACTGGCGTCCGTCACGTTGCCTCCGAGGAGCCCCTCGGAGGCGAAGGCGCCGCCGAGGTTGTCGCGTTCGGTGACATAGACGCGGCTGACCCCGCTGTCGAACATCCGCGGCAGCGCCTGCGCGAGGAATGCCGCCTGTGACCGCTGACCGTGCTGGTACCCGCGCTCGTACTGGTGCCGCCGGTCTGACGGGTAGCCAGTCTCGGTCACCCACATCGGTCCGTGAAATCCGTGGCTTGCGAAAGCCGTCCGCCACTGACCGATCTGCTTGGCGATGGAGGCGAGCCGGGTGCGGATGTGGATGTTCGCGACGTCGAAGCTGCGGGCGGCGCCGGGCACGGACATCACCTGGTCGAACCAACGGCGGTCGCTCTCAAACGGGTTCATCATCCCGCCGATGGCGATCCTCGCCTGCGGGTCCGCACCCCTGATAGCGCGCGCCGCCGCTGTCAACTGCTCTCCGTACTGCCGGCTGCTGCCCAGGTAGGTCCAGCGTCCGTCCGGTTCGTTGATGAGCTCGAACGTGTCGATGGTGCCGCGCGTGTGGGTGGCGATCTCGCCCGCCCATTCGGCCCACTGCCGCCGGTCGGCGGGCGGACAGTCACCCAGATCTATCTGTAGCTCGCTGATGCTGGGAGGGCAGGAGCTGGCCCACGAGGGGGTCCCGAGCAGCACAGCCTCGATCTGGACTCCGTACTCGCGGGACAGCGCCATGTACTGATCCAGGCCGCTCCAGTCGCGTGCGCCGTGGCGGCCGAGCACGATCCCTTGGATCTCGACATCCACTCGGATCGATCCGACTCCGGCGGCGGCCGCCGCGGCGAACATCGCCTCTTTGAACGCGGGGGGCGAGGTCAGGTACAGCATCGAGTGCATGCCGTAGTGCAAGTTGCGGGTTCTGGCGCTGGCGATCGGGGCCGCCAGGGTGAGGGTCAACAGCAGGCTGGTTAGGCACACCAGCAGCGTGCACGTTCGTAGGCGCATGGAAGCCGAGCCCTTTCGACTGGCGTCCGCGGCGTGGTGCCGCGGCGGTCGTGACCGGGCCGGAACGGTCGGTTAGTCGCCTAACCCTGCGGGCGAGCAGACTGGCTAAGCGGTTGGGTTGAGGGGCGGAGCCGGAGTCGCTTGCAAGCGACCGTCCCGCAGCCCAGTTAGTCGGCAGATGCGCTCGCTACTTCAGCCTCGGGTGAGGTCGCTCACAGCTCACCCTCGTAGTAGTCGACCTTCTCCCCGCGCAGCACTCGCACGTTGTCCGCCGGATCGCTCGAGTCGGACCAGAACGAGATCTTGTTCGAGTCCGGGTAGACGGCGTAGCCGATCGGGTCGCTGGTGGCGAACATGACCATGCGGACGGTCTCGGCGCCGTCGTTGGTGGTCTTGTGCGCGCCAGCCGGTCCGGTCGGGAAGGCGGTGACGTCGCCCGGGCCGAGCACGTCCTCGCCGTCCGGGTGCCGGAGCGTCAGCTCACCTTGCAGCACGAGCAGCCACTCCTCCTCGGACTCGTAGTGGTACGGGCAGAGCGACGTGCCGGGCGGCAGCTCGTAGAGCGTCGCGCCCATCCGGCTCGCGCCTATCTCGGGCCCGAAGCGGTTCGCCCCGGCCGTGTAGGGCTCGGGGTCCTGCGGGTCGTAGTCGACCGAGGCGTTGAAGACGTTGAACTTGCGCATGCCGCCATTCCACCAGCTCTTCGGGCTCGACCTACGACCGCCCGGAGAGCCAAGGCTGGACGAGGCGAGTGACCATCGGCATCACGACGAACGTCATCAGCGTCAGCAGTGTGAGCGGGAGCACGGCCGAGCGGACGAGCAGCGGCCAAGCCTTGATCTTGGGAACCAGCGCAGCCTGAAAGACGACGACCAGGGGATAGATCGCGAGCAGCGAGATCAGCCACATCTTCCACCGCGGCGGCGGCTTGATCGTCGGCCGATGCGGGAGGGCGAACCAGGTTTCGAGGCCGGTCAGCGACGGCAGCCGACTGTGGCGCTCGGCCAGCCCGTCCGCCCTGGCGACCAGTGTTTGGCGTTCTGAGGACTCGAGCCAGGCCTGAAGCGAAGGCCGGTCGGTGAAGCTGTAGACGACGGTGTAGCTTGGCGTGCCCGCCTCGTGCAGCATCGTCGCGCCGAGCTGCCCGGGGAAGCCCTTCGACAGCCCCACCATCTCGCGGGCGAGCTTCTCGTACTTGTCTTCTCGCCCGGGCTTCACCTCCCGGGAGAACACCGCGACCGCGGGGTCGCGATCCGGATTCACACGGTCGCCCTGCCGACCGCGGCCTCGGCGATGCGGCGATCCTCCGCCCCGGTCATGGCCCCCGCGACCCCGATGCCGCCCGCCACCGCGCCGTCGCTCAAAACGGGAAGCCCGCCGGCGATCAGCGCCAGCCCGGGCCGCGTCGTGAACTCGGCCACCGCCGCCCCGTCGGACTCGATCGCCGCGTAGAACTCGTCGGGCGGCATTCCGATGGCGGCGGAGGCGTACGCCTTGCCCCGCGCCGTCTCGACGCTGACGAGCGGCGCGCCGTCCATCCGCAGCATCTCCTTCGTCACCCCGGATTCGTCGACCACCACGACGGTCACCGGGACCGACATCGCCGCTGCCTCCGCGACTGCCGCGTCGATCATCGCCCTTGCTGCTTGGGCCGAGATCGTGGGACGCATCATGGTCCAGGAGGATGCCGCCGCGAAGCCGCCATGTCCAAGACCAGTCGACGGCTGATCAGTAGGCTGCGCCTATGGAACGACTCGACCTGCGACTGGTCGAGTACTTCATTGCCGTCGCCGAGGAGCTCCACTTCGGGCGGGCTGCCGAGCGCCTGCACATCGCGCAACCCTCGCTCAGCCAGCAGATCCGCCGACTCGAGGCTCAGCTGGGCGTGACGCTGTTCGAGCGCGACAGCCGCAACGTGGAGCTGACCGTCGCCGGCGAGGCGCTGCTGCGCGAGGGGCGCAGGACCATGCGCCAGGCGCGGCGGGCGATTCAGGCGACGCGCGCGGCGGCCGGGGGGCGCCTCCGGGTGGGCTTCTACGGATCGGCAGCCAACGCGCTGCTCCCCGAGGTGCTGCGCACGTTCGGCGAGCGCCATCCGTCGACCGAGGTGTCCGTTCGCGAGCTGCTGCTCGGGAGCATCGACGACGTCCTCGACGGCAGGGTCGACCTTGCGTTCACCCGGCTCCAACCGGGTCAGAGCGAGCTCGAAGTCGAGGTCCTCGGAGAAGAGCCGCGCCTGGTCGCTCTCCCCCGCGACCACCCGCTCGCGCCCCGCGAATCGGTGCGATATGCGGAGCTCGGCGAGGAGCGCTTCATCGTGAACCCGGCGGTGCCGGGAGACGAAGCTCCACCGAGGTGGCTGGCCGAGCAGCGCCGGCACGGCCTTCCGGGACGCATCGCCGCCGAAAGCGCGAGCATTCCGGAGATCCTCACGCTCGTCGCAAGTGGGCGCGGCGTCTCCCTCGTGCCGGCGGCAGTCGCGCATCAGTACCCGCGAGCGGACGTGGCCTACGTGCCGGTCAGCGACGCCGATCCGGCGGTCGTCTCGCTCGCCTGGCGTCCAGGGCGACTCCCACCCCACGCTCGGGCGTTTGTGGAGACCGCGCGTGAGGTGGCATGCTAGGCGCATGGGCCTCCTCGACAACCTGAAGCTCGTCAAGGCGTGGGCCGAGGAGGCCTACGCCAGCCAGCCGAAATTCGCGCGAATCACAAAGGTCGGCCGCAAGGTCGGGCCCGTAACGACCATCGAGCTGGAGGTCCACATCGGTGACCGGGAGCCGTTCGAGGTCTCGACGCTTCAGTTCGTGCCCAGAGGCATGAAGCCCGAGGCGGGCCAGGACGTGGCCGTCAAGGAGACCACGGGCGACAGCCACACCGCCTACATGATCCTGTGGGACGAGCCGCCGCAGTACGGACGGCCGCGGCGCACGGACCCTGAGATAGAGCGGGTGCTGGAGCGGTTCAAGGACCGCGCCGAGCGTTAGCCAGACGCCCCAGCGGACTCGCGCCGGCCGACGAGACGACGAGCGTCAGCCTTTCTTGACGCTCACCAGCTTGAACTCCTCGTGATGCCCCTTCGTCACCCGCTCGGCGATCTCCCCCACGCCCCGGGCGTAGTACTTCTGCTCGGTCTGCGGCTCGGCCGGGCTGCGCTCGCTGGTCACGAGCAGGCCCTTGAACGAGCCGGCGGGCACCTTCAGGCGTCCGTGTAGCTGCAGCACTCGCGCCTCGTCGAGGGCCTTGCCAGGCGGGTAGTACTCCTGCCGGTAGGCGTCGCCCGGCTTCGGGTGTGCGGGCATGATTATCCCGGGCTGGCCGCCGTTCACGCCGCCCAGCCAGGAGTCGCTCGCCTTAACGAAGTGGCCGCGACTGTTCAGCTCGAACGAGTCCTCGCCCATGTACCAGACGTTGCCCTGCTTGTCCTGGGCGTAGTAGTCCTCGGTCCGCTCGACCGCGCGTCCGCGCTCGGAGACCGTGTCGCGGACGTCGGTGGCCTGCACGCCCATGATCAGCTTGGTCCGATTCGTCACCAGCTCGTCGTCGGTCTGCGCGGTCGTCCCGCGGACTCCCACGAAGTGGTACTTCGTGCCGGGCTTGAAGGGCTGGTAGGGATTGTCGATCTTCGTGCCGAAGTTCGCAGGGTCGATCTTCGGCGCGTAGGTGCCGTGAATCGGGGCGAGCTCGCCCGGTGGCGGCGATGACGTCGCGGCGAGCGCCGGCGCCGCGGCCAGCAGAATCCCAATGGGTACCAGTCGTCGGAGCATCACAGGTTCCTCCCTTCGCTGACGGCCTTCAGAGCCGTCCTACCCGGCGGGGATGAGAGGACGATGAGCCTGGCGGCTTAGAGCTTGTACTGCGAGGCCAGCCGCTCGAGCTCGCCGGCCACTTGGGTCAGACCCTCGGCGGCCTCCTGCGACTGCTGGACGCCGGCCACGAACTCCGTGGTGGCCTGGCTGGTCTCGCGCATGCCTGTCGCGATCTGGTCCATGCCGGTGGTCTGCTGCTGCACCGACGCGGCGATCTGCTGGGCCGACTGGGCGGCCGCTGCGTTGGCCTCGGCCAGGTGGGCGATGATCTCGCCGGCGCGCTCGGCCAGCTGGGTGCCGTGCTCCACGACGTCCGTGCCCTCCTGGGCGGTGGAGACGGCCGCGCGGGTGGCGCGCTCGATCTCCTCGAGGATGGCCTGCACTTGCGCCGTGGCCTGCTTGGACTGCTCGGCGAGGTTGCGCACCTCGTCGGCCACCACGGCGAAGCCCTTGCCCTGCTCGCCGGCGCGCGCCGCCTCGATGGTGGCGTTAAGCGCCAGCAGGTTGGATTGGTCCGCCAGGTCGTTCACGGCGCTCGTGATCGCGCCGATCTGCGCGGTCTGCTCGGACAGCGCCTGCACGTCGCCGGCGATCGCCTCCACCTTCTCGCGGATCTCGCCCATGCCGCCCACGATCGCCTCGACGGCCTCGCTGCCCTCATTGGTCACCCGCATCGCGTCCTCCGCCTGCTGGGCCACCTCGTCGGCCTTGTGGGCGGCCTGCTCGGCGGACGCGCGGACCTCCTCGGTCGCGGTCGTGGTCTGGTTGATGGCGGCCGACTGCTGGTTGGCGCCGGCGGTCTGCTGGTTCACGGTGGCGAGGATCTCCGACGCCGACGAAGAGATCGAGCGGGCGCCGTCGAGCACCTCCCCGGACATCTTCGCCAGGTTGCCGACCATCTCGTTCAGGTGCTCGCCCAGCTCGGCAAGCTCGTCGTGACCGGCCACCTCGAGCTTCACGGTGAGGTCGCCCTCGGCCACCTTCCCGGCGAAGTCCGAGTAACCGCCCACCTTGCGGGCCACGAGCCGCGCGACCAGGAACGCCACGGCGGCGATCGCGAGCATGCTCAGCAGGGCGATCAGGATCGTCTTGTGCGCGAGCGTGCTCGCGGGCTTCAGCGCCTCGGAGCTCGACTGGTTCGCGAGCACGGCCCAGCCGAGGCTCTTGAACGAACCGAAGCCCGTCGAGCGGTGCCAGCCGGCCACGTCGGTCTTGCTGTGGTCGTCGATGTTCGGCAGGAGCGCCGAGCCGTCGGACATTCCGCTGAGCGCCTTCTTCGTCTCGGCGCCGCCGGCGATGTTCTGCTTCAGCGTGTCCGACGGCGTGTCGGAGGCGATCACCACGCCTTGGCTGTTGACCACGTTCACGTTCTCGGTCTTGGCTCCCCGCGCGTAAGCGCGCTGGAGCTGGTCGAGCACGAGCTGGCGCGCCACCGGCCACGAGAAGCGGTTGCTCCACACTCCCACGACCTTGCCCTGGGCGTTGGTGATCGGCTCTGCGACCAGGACGGCGTCCGCGTCGACTCCCTTCGAGCCGTAGGTGTCCTGCACCATCGTGCTTGGGCTGACGTCCTCGACATAGGCGTGGCCGGACATCGCGCCCTTGAACCACAACTCGTCACTCTTGTCCTGATCGATCAGCTTGCTCGAGTCGAGCGGGCTGCCGTCGGCCTTCACGGTGTTGGCCGCGATCACCTTGCCCTGCGCGTTGATCACCGCCATCACCTTGTAGTTCGGCGAATAGACCTTCATGAAGTTGTTTGCGAGGGCGGTGATCTTCACCGGGTCCATCGACTTCGCGACGAGGGTGTTCGCCGCTGCTGCCGTGTCTCCCACGCGGTCGGCCATCAGGCGGTCGAGCTTGTCGGAGAGGTTGGCGGCCAGCTCCTGCTGCGTGTTCTTCGCGTCGCGCTGGAGCGAGGACTTGGCGTCGCTGTAGCTCACGAAGGCCACGATCACGACGGGCACGAGGCCGACGGCCACGAAGATGGCCATCAGCTTGGCGCGGATCTTGAGATGGGTGAAGAAGTGGATGACTCGGTGCATGTTCGAGGTAGTCGTCCCGTGCCAAGTCCGCTATAGGACGTGCACGGCGGCGTTCAGGATTCGTTCAGATCTGCGGGGCCACACTGTGCGAGTGATGCCGGCCAAGGGCAGACGGCTCGCTGCGCTTGCATTGCTCGCGGCGGGGATTCTGCTCGTCGCGACTCCATCGGCCGGGGCCCAGCGCACCGAGGGCGTGCCGCCGTTCGGGCACGTGTTCCTGATCGTCGGCGAGAACACGAGCCTGCGCCAGATCACGCCAGCGCACGCGCCCTACCTCACCGGCACGCTCAAGCCGGCATCCGCGTGGATGACGCGCTACTTCGCCTTCAACTCCAGCTCGCTGGGCCAGTACGTGGGCATGGTGTCCGGGCAGTTCACGCGCTGCGAGAAGAACAACGCCGAGCCGATCCACTGCCACCAGCGGGTGCCGAACCTCTTCAAGCAGCTCGACTCGGCCGGCCAGCCGTGGTTCGAGTGGAACGAGTCGGCGACGAGCGCCTGCGACATCTTCGATTCGGGCAGCGCCTGGTCGCGCAACATCTACTCAGCGCACCACGACCCCGCGCTCTACTTCACGAACGTGGAGGGCGGCCGCTACGACGAGGCGTTGACACCCTCGCTCGAGTGCCGCACCCGCGACCTGGCGATGGGCACCACGGCGCCGAACGACACGAGCGCGTTCGACGCCGCGCTCGCGAGCGGCCAGGTGGGCGCCTTCAACCTGATCGTGCCGAACGACTGCGAGAACGGGCACGATCCGTGCGGCACCCACGACCCGCTGCATCAGTTCGACGCCTTCCTCGCGCGCGAAGTGCCGAAGATCGAGGCCTCCGCCGCCTTCGGCGCCGACGGCGTGCTCGCGATCACGTGGGACGAGGGCGGCGACCCTCCCAACGATCCTCGGCACGTGCTGCTCGTCCTCAGCGGGCCGCTGGTGAAGCCCGGCGTGTACGGCGGGACTCGGCTCGACCACTACGGCCTGTTGCGGACGCTCCAGGACGGACTCGGGGTCCCGCGGATCGCGAACGCTCGCAAGGCTCCCGCGGTAACCGGCGTTTGGCGGTAGGGCTCGGTTGCAATCCTTTGACGAGATGAGTCCGACGGTTGCCGTGGTCGAGGACGACCAGGAGCTGAGCAGCGTGCTCGAGCGCGGCCTGCGCGCGGAGGGCTTCGACGTGCTGGTCGCCTCCACGGGCGGCGAGCTGCTCGAGGTGGCCGAGCGCTCGAGCCCGGAGGCGTTCGTGATCGACATCGGGCTGCCGGACTCGGACGGCCGCGACGTCTGCCAGGCGCTGCGCGCGCGAGGGATCCTCTCCCCCGTGCTCTTCCTGACGGCGCGTGGCGCGCTCACCGATCGCCTGTCCGGGTTCCACGCGGGCGGTGACGACTATCTGGTGAAGCCGTTCGCGTTCAAGGAGCTGGTGGTGCGGCTGCGCGCGCTGATGCGCCGCAGCGGCGACGGACGCGACGCGGTCGACGACGCCCGCCTGCGACTCGACCCGACGCAGCACGCGGCGGTGGCCGGGGACGCGCGCGTCGCGCTGACGCCGACCGAGTACCGCCTGCTGGCCTCTCTGGCGGCCAGGCCCGGCCAGATCGTGCGGCGCCACGAGCTGGTGGCCGCCGGCTGGCCCGACGGGGCCATCGTGCACGACAACACGCTCGACACCTACGTGGCGCGGCTGCGCCGCAAGCTGCGCGAGATAGGCCACGAGAGCGCGATCGTCACCGCGCACGGCGTGGGCTATCGGCTCGAGTGAGCCCGCCTGCACTGCGGCAACGACTGGTGCTGGCCGCCAGCGCGGCCGTGGCGATCGCGCTGGTCGTGGTCAGCGCTTTGTTCTACATCGTCCTCCAGCACCGGCTCGACCGGGACGCGGACGACACGGTGCGGTCGCGCGCCCAGGCGGCCCTGGCCGCGGTCGTGCTCTCGAACGGGAAGCTTGCGCTCGGCGAGAGTCCTCGCGATGCGGTGCTGGACCAGCGGGTGTGGCTGTTCCAGGACGGCAGGTTGGTCGAGGGCCCGGCAGCGCCGGCAGCGGTGCAGCGCGCGGTCAACGGCCTCGGCGGGGCCGGACGGGCGGCGAAGCGGGACGTCGAGCCCGACACGAGGTTGATGGCCGAGCCCGTGACCGAAGGCGGTCGGCAGCTCGGCACCGTCGTGGCCGCGGTGTCGCTTGCTCCCTACGAGCACACCACGCACATCGCGCTGATTTCGGTGCTCGTGCTCGACGGCGTGATCCTGCTCGTGTTCGTGTTCTGCGCCGGCGCGCTCGTCCAGCGCGCGCTGAGGCCCGTGGCGTTGATGACCGCGCAGGCGAGGGAGTGGAGCGAGCGGGACCTCGATCGCCGCTTCGCGCTCGGTCCGCCGCGCGACGAGCTCACGGCCCTGGCCGCGACGCTCGACGGGCTGCTGGGCAGGCTTGGCGCGAGCCTCAAGCACGAGCAGCGCTTCTCGGCGGAGATGGCGCATGAGCTGCGCACGCCGCTCACCGCGCTGCGAGCCGAGGCCGAGCTGGCTCTTGCCAGCAGCGACCCCGAGGACATGCGGACCGCGCTCGAGGCCATCCTGCGCCAGACCGACCGGGTGGCAGTGGTGGTCGACACACTGGTCTCCGCCGCGCAGCGAGAGGCGGATCCCAACCAGGGGACCGTGCCGGCCCGCGAGGCGGCCCAGGCCGCGGCGTCCGCGTGCGACGAGCTGGCCCGCGAGCGCGGCATCGAGCTCGAAGTGGTGGCGAACGGCGACACGATCGAAGTGGACGCCGACGCCGGCATTACCACTCAGATCCTCGTGCCGATGGTGGAGAACGCGATTCGCTACGGCCGCTCGAGCGTGCGGCTGGAGTACGAGCACGAGCGCGAGTCTGTCGTCTTCAGGGTGATCGACGACGGGCCGGGCGTGAGCCCCGACGAGGCCGAGACGATCTTCGACCCGGGAGTGCGCGGGTCGGCCGCGCCAAGCTCGCCCGGCGCTGGTCTGGGCCTCGCGCTCGCGCGCCGCTTAGCGCGCGCGGCGGGCGGAGATGTCAACGCCGAGCCGACGGGGAACGGCGGTCGCTTCGCCGTCCGGCTACCGGCGAGCTAGTTACCTGTAGCCCGGCAGGTCGCCGAGCGGACCGGACCACGGCTCTTGGGGCTGCGGCGGTCTGGGTGCGGCCTCGGTGGTGGGCTTCATCGGGTCGACGCGCTTGCGCCTGATGGTCTTCACGACCACCCACTTGTCGGGGCCCGAGGGCAGGGTCACCCACTCGAACGCCGCGCGATCCGGGTGCTCGAGATTCAGCCAGCCAGCCTGGGCTGCCGCTTCTCGTTGATCCACAGACAGAAGCCTACGCCGACCGACGCCGTCTGTACGTTTGCCCGATGCGATCACGGGACTCGCGCCTGCTGGTGATCGCGCTGGCCGTTGCGGCTCTAGCCGCACCCGCCGGCGCGAGTGCCTCGGCCACCATCGGAAGTCCGCTGACGTCGACTCCCTCAAGCGGGACCTGCGGTACCGGCACCTTTACCAACACAGCACTCGGCGTAGGCACGCTGCAGGCGCCGTACGACGGCGTGATCGTGCGCTGGCGGCTGAAGCTCCTGAGCGGGGGCGGCAGCTCCACCTACAACCTGCGTGTTTTGCGTCCTGCCGGCGGCTCGACGTACACGGGCGCCGGCACCGGTCCCGCCCAGACCGCGCCGGCGGCCGGCCTGAACCTGCTCACACTGCCTACGCCGCTGCCGGTCCGCGCTGGCGATCTGATCGGCATCGATTGCCCGAACGGCGCACCCACCCCGTACACGTCCAGCGGCCCCGCGAGCTCGAAGTACGCCTTCTTCAACAGTCCGGCGCTGGCCGACGGAAGTACGAGATCGCCGACGAACCAGATCACCGGGCAGGAGGAGCTCATCAACGCCGACGTGGTCGGCGTGCCGGTGGTGAGCGCCATCTCATCCTC
>JBKPDA010000078.1:0-13354 GCA_046727635.1 Actinomycetota bacterium
GAGCGGATCGGCGGCGGCCTACCTGTGGGGCATCCTGAAGGGGCGGGCGCCGATGCCTGAGGTCACTGCGCCGACCGAGCGGAGCGTGAAGGGAATCAAAACCCACCGGTCGCTCCACATGGACCCGCGCGACACCGCGAAGCGATGTGGCATCCCGATCACCACCATCCCCCGCACCATCGTCGACATTGCGCCCGACCTCACGCTCGACGAACTCGCGCGTGTTTGCCACGAGGCCGGAGTCAAGTACAAGACCACGCCCTCCCAGGTCGAGGCGGTTCTCGGCCGCCGGCCCACCAGTCCCGGCGCGGCCAAGGTCCGCGAGGTCATCCGCGGTGACGTTCGCGTAACGCTGAGCAAGCTCGAAAAGCGCTTCCTCGAGCTCCTGCGCGGCGAAGCCCTCCCGCTGCCGGTGACCAACCGGGTGGCGAGCGGCCGCCGCGTGGACTGCCGCTGGCCCGAGCAAAAGCTCACCGTCGAGCTCGACAGCTACACGTACCACCACACGCGACACGCGTGGGAGCAGGATCGGCGCCGGGAGCGTGAGGCCTACGCCCGCGGCGACCAGCTCCGCCGCTACACCTGGGGTGACGTCTTCGAGGATCCGCGGATGATGCTCGTCGAATTGCGGGAGCTGCTGAGCTAGCCGAAGTAGTGGCGCATCATCAGGTTGTTGCCGCCCAGCTCCGCGCTGAAGGAGCTGAAGCCCAGCTTCTCGTACAGAGCGCGCGCCGGTTCGTTGGCCTCGTTCACGTCGAGCTCCACGCGCCGGCAACCGCGCTCGCGAGCGCGCGCCAGCGCGGCTGACACGAGCTGCTCGCCGATGCCGAAGCGCCGGGCGTGCTCCTCCACGTAGAGGTCTTCGAGGCAGCAGTCGAGAGCGTCCTGCCAAAGGCTGTGCCGGTATCGCAGGACGGCTACGCCGCTGGCCGGCTCGCCGCCGAGCAGGATGTCGGTGCGGTCGTCGGCCAGGAGCTGCTCCACGCCGCGGCGCCAGCTCTCATCGGGCGGCCAGTCGCGCGTCCACCAGTCGCGGAAGAGGAGCATGAGGCGGGTGACCTCGCCCGCGTCGTTCGCGGTCGCAAGCCGGATCCCGGGAGTCACCGGCCGAAAGCTAGCGTCAGACCAGCGATCCGCCCGAGCGCTTCGACGCGTACATCGCCTGGTCGGCGGCGTTGAAGAGGCCGCCGGGCGTGACGCCGTGCTCGGGGCAGACGGCGACGCCGAAGCTCGCCTGCAGCTCGCTGAGATGCTCGTCGTCGTTGCGCACGATCGTCGAGCGGATCCGCTGCACCACCTCGTCCACCTCCGAGCTCCCGGCCTCCACGAGGACGAGTCCGAACTCGTCGCCGCCGAGGCGGTAGGCGCCGTCGGAGCCGCGCACGGCGTCGCGCAGCACGTCGGCCACGTGCTCCAGGGCCTCGTCGCCGGCTAGGTGGCCGAAGCGGTCGTTCACGTCCTTGAAGCCGTCGAGGTCGCAGACCACGAGCGCGAACGAGCTGCCGTAGCGCAGCGCCCGCGAGGTCTCCAGCTCCAGCCGCGCCATGAACGCCCGGCGGTTGCCGAGCCGCGTGAGCGGGTCGTGGTCGGCGAGGAAGCGCATCTCCTCGAACTGCGACATCGACGAGAGCGCGGTGGTGGCCTGGTTGGCGAAGGTGCGAAGGGCCTGGAGCCGCTCGTGCCCCGGCAGCAGGCGGTCCTCGGGGTCGTCGGCCCAGATCATCCCGATGATGTCGCCGTCGCGGTCGTACAACGGCACGAGCAGCCAGTGGTGGTTCCAGGCCGCGGGCCCCTTGCCATTCATCACCGACGAGTAGGTGCCGTGGCCGCGGCGCAGGAGGCGGCGTGCCTCCTCGCCAGGCACCAGGAAGCAGCCCTCGATCTCGAAGCGCCGGTCGAGCAGCGGGCGGACGTCGGCGAAGTCGGTGGACGTGTTGACGGCCGGGTCGTTCAGGTCCCAGCCCACAGCGGCGCGTGGACGGAGATGGCCGGTGTCCGGCTCGGGCAGGTCGATCGAGACCTTCTGGAACCCGAGCGCGCTGCGGATGCCGTCGCAGACGGCGCCGAGGATCGACTCGATCGAGCGTGAGTCGGTGAGTCGCGCAGAGACCCGCAGAAGCTGCTCGAGCGCGTCGCGGTGACGGGTCGCCTGGGCCGCCTCCTGCCCGGCCTCTACCGCGAGCGCGGCGTGATCCGCCACGGCTACGAGCACGTCGAGCTCGGCGTCGGTCGGCTTCCTGCCGGACGCCGGCTCGTCCACGGAGAGCATGCCGAGCAGCTGCTCGTCCGAGCGCTTCAGGGGAACGATCAGCGCGTCCTCGGGGTGCCAGGCATCGGGATCGTCGCTCGGCTCGATGTCGGGGATGAAGCTGGTCTGCTCTACGGTCTCCCAGTCGAAGCTGTCGTGCTCGATGAAGTAGGCGCCGCGGCGGTGGAAGCGCTCGTCGAGGAGCGGGGCCCAGTCCTCCCACTCGCGGACAGCGCCCATCAGGACCTCGTGCGCGGCGTCGCTGCCGTGGACGGACGTGACCGCGAAGTCGTTCCAGGCCGGCCGATAGAGGGAGATCACGACCGTGGCGAAGCCGAGCGACTCCGAGACGGTGCGTGCGCACGCGCCAAGCAGGCTCTCCAGGTCCTCATCCGCGCGCAGCAGCCGCGTGACTTCGAGCAGCCCACGAAGATGCGCGACCGATGACGCATATTCCCGCTGGGCAACGGGGTTCTCGTTCAGTGGGTTACTCTTCATCCGGGCCTGTGGCGGGCTCTCCTTGAGCTACTTGTTAGATCGACGCCGCCAGCGGCCGACTTGAATTCGGTGGCCCCCGCGTCGGCGTGGCAGTCAGTGCACGGATGGGACTTCTCTCTTCGCAGATAGGCGGCAGAGACCTCGCGATCGACCTCGGAACCGCGAACACGCTCGTCTACGTGCGCGGGCGCGGGATCGTGGTGTCCGAGCCCTCGGTCGTGGCAATGGACACATACTCGGGCGAGGTTCACGCAGTCGGCAGCGAGGCCAAGCGCATGATCGGCCGCACGCCGGCCTCGATCTCGGCCATTCGTCCGCTCCGCCACGGCGTGATCGCCGACTTCGAGGTCACCGAGCAGATGCTGCGCTACTTCATGCGCAAGGTGCACCAGAGCCGCTTCGCGCACCCGCGCCTCGTGATGTGCGCGCCGTCCGGGGTCACCGACGTGGAGAAGCGAGCTGTGATCGAGGCCTCGCTGTCCGCGGGCGCACGGCGCGTGCACCTGATCGAGGAGCCGATCGCGGCCGCCATCGGCGCCGGACTCGCCATCGAGGAGCCCGTGGGGAACATGGTGGTGGACGTGGGCGGCGGCACCACCGAGGTGGCCGTAATCTCGCTTGGCGGCATCGTGGTGGCCGAATCGATCCGCACCGGCGGGTACGAGCTGGACGACGCCATCGCCAGCTACATCAAGCGCGAGCACGGCCTCGCGATCGGCCAGCAGACCGCTGAGGACATCAAGCTGTCGGTGGGCAGCGCGCTGCCGATGCAGGGCCTCGGCGAGGCCGAGGTGCGTGGGCGCGACCTGGTGTCGGGGCTGCCGAAGACCGTCGCCCTCGGCGCCGACGAGGTGCGCGAGGCGCTGGCCGCGCCGCTCGAGGAGATCGTCGACGCGGTGAAGAACACGCTCGAGCGTACCCCGCCCGAGCTGGCGTCTGACGTTGCCGAGCGCGGCATCCTGCTCGCCGGCGGCGGCGTGCTGCTCCAGGGATTCGATCAGCGCATCCGCGAGGAGACCGGCATGCCCGCGAACCTGGCCGAGTCGCCGCTCACGTGCGTGGTGGTGGGGTCGGGTCGCTCGCTCGAAGAGTTCGAGACGATCTCGCGCAGCGGCAGCGACGGCGCGAGGCGGACGGGCGCGCGGCGCCTTGCCGATCGGGTGCGGTCGTAGCCGGGCGCGCCCGAGGTGACAGGTGACAGGTCACGGGTGACAGGGTCTTTCCCTGTGACCTGTGATCTGTGACCTACGGAGAAGGCCGCAGCAACGACGACGTATCCACGGCCTCGAAATCGCTGCCCCTCACCTGCCCGAGCGTGTGCAGGTCGTCGTTGTTCCAGCCGCGCGAGGGCGCGCCGCTGATGTACCAGGACGAGCCGTTGTCGGCCAGGATCATCCCGTAGCGCTTGAGCGCCTCGAGCACGATGCGCGCCTGGCGCGGATAGTGCGAGTCGTCGAAGCTCTTCTTGAGCCGGAAGCGCTGGCCCATCGCGGGCAGGCTGGGATCGTCCGAGCTGGAGGCGTAGTGGCGGGCGGGGTAGATGAACGCCTTGCGCGTCTCGGGCACGGTGAAGCGCAGCGCGTGGTCGATCGAGCCGCGGCGCACCTCGTCATAGCGGGCCAGGCCGGGGAGGATCGGCAGGCCGGCGGCGTCTGCAGAGGTCCAGGTCTTGGGACGCAGCCGGTTCGAGCGCAGGTTCCAGATGGCGCCCGAGCCGGCTGTCCAGCCGTGCCCACCCGACGGCGGATAGAGCGCGTAGAGCTCGTACAGCTTGCAGTGGGTGCGGTCGACGATGATCGCGTGGCGGTCGCCGCTCGAGCCGCGCCCGCCCTCGATCGGCACGTTCGATGGGATCGGGTACGGGCCGCGGTTCGACTCGTCCGAGTACTGGAAGCTCACGTGCACCCTGCGCTGGTGGCCCGACACCGTGGTGTACGGGATGCCGATCGGGCCGCCGTTGTAGAGCCCCGAGCCGAAGTCGGCGTGCACTGACGCGTCGGCGCCGATACTCCGCACGAGCGTGTCCGAGTTGCCGGCCACGGGCAGGTTGTCCACCCGCATGTTCCACTGGTTGCTTGCCGGGAAGATCGGGCAGCCGCGGGCGGAGGGGAGCGAGTGGCCAGAGGCGAGCTGGCTTCCTGCCACCACCGCGGCAACGAGCACCGCGGGGGCTGCGATCCGGCGCATCGGCCACAGGCTACCGGCGGCCCGGGGCGGCCACCGCTGACGAATGTCCCCCTTTGGTTTAGGCTTCTCCACTTAGGGGTACATGCGGTTCTCCAGTTTGGACCGCCGGAGGAGGAGGAGTGGCATTGGATCGCACCAGCAGGGATGACGCTGCGCGCAACGCCGATCGGGAAGACGGGGTCGTGCTTCGAGCGACACGTCGCGGAGCACTCGTGCTCGAGACGGCCAACGCGCGCCGGATGCAGCAACGGCTCGCCAAGTTGCGTCCCTCACCCCCTAAGCCACCGCCGCTCGACGCGGTCGACGGCTCAGCGCTCGAGCAGTCGCTTTAGCTCCAGCGCGTTGGTCACCGCGTATGCGTTCCAGTCGTTGTTGAAGTAGGCGTACACCTCGGCGCGCTCGCGCCAGTCACGGATGCGGCGACTCCACTCCTCGATCTCTCGCGACGAGTAGTTGCCGCCACGGCCGCGGTGGCCGTGGTGGAAACGCACGAAGGTCCAGCCGGCAGTCAGCTCGTAGGCCTGGAACGGGCGCTCGGGGTGGTCGCCGATCACGAGCGCTGCGCGCCGCTTGCGCAGCAGCCCGTACACGTCATCGTGGAACCAGCTCGGGTGCCGGAACTCGAAGCAGTGGCGACCCTTCGGCAGGGACTCGAGCGCGCCGCTCAGGCGCTCGTCGTCGCGCTGGAAGTTGGCCGGCAGCTGCCAGAGCACGGGCCCGAGCTTCTTCGCCTCGATCAGCGGCTCGATGCGCTCGTAGTAGCGCGTCACGCCCTGGTCGAGGTCGGTGAGCCGCTTGACATGCGTGAGGTAGCGGCTGGCCTTCACGGCGAAGACGAAGCCGCGCGGCGACTGCCTCGTCCAGCCCTCCACGGCTGAGCGCGTGGGCAGGCGGTAGAAGGTGCTGTTCACCTCCACCGTGTCGAACGCCTTCGCGTAGTACTCGAGCCATTCGCGGGCCGGCAGGCCCTTCGGGTAGAAGCGCTCGCGCCAGTCCTTGTAGTTCCAGCCGGAGCAGCCGATGTGGACGGGCTTCACGGCATATCGAGCCTACTCTTGGGTTGTGATCAGAGAAGAGCTGCGTCCAGTGCTGAAGGCGGCCGCGATCACGGCGTTCGTGCTCGGCACGGTGATGCTCTTCCTGCACCCGCCGTCGCTGTCCGGGGCGCCGGGGCTGCTCGCGCTGATCGTGGGGGCGCTGGCGCTCGTTTTAGTCACCGCGTGGCTGACGGTGGCGCTGACCGGCCGCGACGCGATGAGCGAGGAGGACTTCGAGCGGCTGGTTCGGCGCACCGAGGAGCTGGCCCGCCAGCCCGAGCTGGCGCGCCAGGCCACCGAGTTCGAGCTGCTCGTGTCGGACGCGATCGACAACCTGCCCAACGAGTTCCGGCAGCTGCTCGACGACACGCCCGTCGTGGTCTCCAACCGCGGTGCCGAGGTGGGCGCGTATGGCCACTATTTCGGCGACACCATCGCCAACGGCCGCTGGGAGAAGCGCATCGTGCTCTACCAGGACACGCTCGAGCGCGACTTCGGCTGGGATCCCGCGCTGTTGGCCGCGCAGGTGGAGCGCGTGCTGCGCCACGAGGTCGCGCATCACATCGGTTGGAACGAGGCCGGCGTACGCGGCCTCGGTCTCTGACGCGGCTACGCTTTAGCGCTGCCCGGAGAGGTGTCCGAGTGGCTTAAGGAGCGCGACTGGAAATCGCGTGGGCGGGGTTGACCTGCCTCGAGGGTTCGAATCCCTCCCTCTCCGCTGAGTCAGGGCTTCAGCCGGATGGTCCTCTTCGTGACCGTCGTGTTCTTGGCGGCGTCGCTGCCGCTGATCGTGAGCTTGGCGCTGAGCCTCTTGTGCCTGGCGAGCGCCTTGCGGACGACCTTCAGCGTCTGTCGGTTGAGCTTGAGGGCGATCGCGGTCGGCTTGCCCGCCGGCACCTGCTTCGACACAGGTCCGAGCCGGTAGACCTTCGACAGCTTGGGAACGGCGACGGTGCCGGCGATTTGCACCGTCGAGTTCTCGCTCTCCGTGACCGTGACCGACAGCGAGCCCTTCTTCAGCGAGGCGCTCTTCGCGATCTTCGCCGTCTGGACGGGGGCCAGCTTGTCGACCAGCGTCGGGGTGAGCGTTGGCCCGCTCGGTCCGGTCGGGCCGCTGGTGCCGCTCGGTCCGGTCGGCCCCGGCGGCGGGGCCGGAGGCGGCGCGACGGTGGTCCCACTCAGCCGGAACATGAGATCCGGCTCGGGCGGCGCGCCCGGAAACGGCGGGTAGCAGATGTTCGAGCTGGTCCAGGTCTTGCAGCCCGTGCTGTAGAAGTCGCCCGGGTTGCGAAAGGCCCAGATGTTGTTGAACTGAACGGTCCGTTGCTGCCAGGCCCAGAAGTCGTTGGTCACCTCCGCGGCGTTCGCCTGCACGGAGAGCCAGTATGTGCCGGGATCGAGCTTCACGGGCGGATCCAGCGTCATCACGAAGTTGCCGTCGCTCAGGCCGCTCGACGGCAGCACGGTCCTCGTCGCGAGCGGGGTGTCGGACGGCAGACCCGAGGCGTTCGGATAGATGAAGACGGTCACGCCCGACAGCACAGGCCCCGGGCCACCCGCCACCTCCACCTTGTCGATGCTCCAGCCCTTGGAGGCCGCGTCGACGATGAAGTCGTCGGCCGCCTGGGTGTCCTTGTTGTCGTTCGGCGCCATCTGGTTCGTCGACCCGACTGCGTGCTCACCCTGGTTGTTCATCTGATCGACGAGTACCGCCGCGGAGGCGTTGGTCGTCGCGAGCAACAGCGTGAGCAGCATGGCCGGGGCCAGTCGGCGCATGCCGCGTACCCTAACCTGGCGCAGCGTCGCTCTCAAGCCGCTGCTTCAGCCGCTCGAGAGCCTTCGCGTTCCCCTTCCGCATGCCCCTGGACATGAACGGCGCCATCAGCTTGAACAGCCCTCCGGGCTTTGGCTCCATGACGAGCTTCACGTGCGTGCCCGCGTCCTCGTCGGTCAGCTCCCAGTGGCCCGACGGCTCCATCGAGCCGCCGCCTGCCTTCGCGGGCGGCCCGTGCCAGGCCAGCTTCGAGTCCGGCTCGAACTCGGTCCAGTCGAACGTGCCCTCGGCCTGGCCGCGCGCCATCTTGTAGCTGTACCTGGTGCCGCGGGTCGGACCGCCCTCCGACACCTGCTTCACCCACGCGAACTCGGTCACGTATTCCGGCAGTCGCTCACCGTGGGCGATGTAGTCGAACACCTCCGCGCGCGGGCGCTCTACCGATATCTCCGCCTCAACATGCATCTCTCCTCCGATCAGCGCGCTTTCGAATGGGCACATTAGAACGTTCGAAAGGCAACAGTCTCAGGCGAAATCGGCCGATACATGCCATGTGATTCTTGGCATCGACTCGGCTGCGGCCCGCCGCGGCCTGGCTGCGCTTGGGCTGGCATGGGCCGCCTGGGTCCTGCATGCGGGCATCGGGCTGGGCGGTAAGGGCCTCGACGGCTTCTTCAACAACTGGCTCTACAACGGGGTCGAGGTGCTGGCCGCACTCGCCTGCGTGGCGCGCTTCATCGTCCTGCGTGGGCGTCAGCGCTGGATCTGGCTCTTGATCGGCATCGGGCTGATGGCCTGGGCCGCGGGCGACATCTACTACACGGTGGCCTTCGAGAAGCTGACCGTGGTTCCGTTCCCATCGATCGACGACGCCTTCTACCTGGCCTTCTACCCGCCGGCGTATGTGGCGATCGGTCTGTTCGTGCGCTCGCGGACCACCACCTTTCGCGCGAGTAGCTGGCTCGACGGCGTAAGCGGGGCGCTCGCGGTGGCCGCCGTGTCGGCCGCGGTGGTCTTCCAGGCGGTGCTGTCGAGCATCGCGGGTTCGAGCCCCGCCGTGGTGGCCACGAATCTCGCCTATCCGCTGGCGGACCTGCTGCTTCTGGGCATCCTCGTGACCTCCGCGGCGCTCACGGGCTGGCGTGTGGACCGCGCCTGGGGCCTACTGGCCGGGGGTCTTCTGCTCTTCGCGCTCAGCGACAGCATCTATCTCTACCAGACGGCCGCGGGCACCTATCACAGCAACGGCGTGCTCGACTCGGGCTGGATCGGCGCCTGCGTCGTGTTCGCGTGGGCCGCGTGGCAGCCGGCTCCGCGACGCCGGCCCGTTGTGCATGACGAGAGCTGGCGCATGCTGGCCGTGCCCGCGGGCGCGGCGCTGCTGGGCATCGTGCTGCTCGTCGTGGACCACTACCACCGCCTGAACACGCTCGCCCTGGTACTGGCCACCTGCGCGGTGCTCACCGCCGTGGCCCGCATGGCGCTCACCTTCCTCGAGTACCTGCGGATGATCGCCTCCAGCCGCCTCGAGGCCTCCACCGACTCGCTCACCGGAATGGCCAACCGCCGGCAGCTCGTTGTCGACCTCGACGACGCTCTGCACTCGCGCCGGGTGGCCACGCTCGCGCTGTTCGACCTGGACGGCTTCAAGCTCTACAACGACACCTACGGCCACCCGGCAGGCGACGCGCTCTTGATCCGGCTCGGGCGCGCGCTCGACCTGGCCGTGGAAGGCCGCGGGCGCGCCTACCGCATGGGTGGCGACGAGTTCTGCGTCCTGCTCGAGGACCACAAGGTGCTCGCCGCGTGCACCCGCGCGCTGACCGAGGCCGGGCCGGGGTTCTCCATCAAGCCTTCGGTCGGCTCAGTGGAGCTCCCGCGCGAGGCCGACACCTCCGCCGACGCGCTGAAGACCGCCGACCAGCGCATGTATGAGCAGAAGCGCGGCGGCCGGAAGTCGCCCGGTCACCAGAGCGCGGACGTGCTGCTCGGCGTGGTGAAGGAGCGCGATCGTGAGCTGGGCGAGCACGCTGTCGGCGTGGCAGAGCTGGCCCGGAAGGTGGCGCTGCGCCTGGGTCTCTCGCACGACGAGGCCGACGACGTCGCGCACGCCGCGCAGCTCCACGACATCGGCAAGGTGGGCGTGCCGGACGCGATCCTGGGCAAGCCGGACTCGCTGACCGAGGACGAGCTCGAGTTCATCCGTCGCCACACGCTGATCGGAGAGCGCATCGTGCGCCGGGCGCCGGCGCTCGCCGGAGTTGCCCGCCTGGTGCGCTCCAGCCACGAGCGCTGGGACGGCGAGGGCTACCCCGACGCGCTCACGGGGACCGACATCCCGCTGGGCGCCCGCATCGTCTCCGTGTGCGACGCGTACCACGCGATGGTCTCGGACCGCCCCTACCGCGACGGCCTCCCGGCCGCCGAGGCGCTCACCGAGCTGGAGCGCTGCGCGGGAGCGCAGTTCGACCCAAGCGCGGTCGAGGCGCTCATCTCCGAGCTGGCGGAAACGCAGGATCTGGACCGCGCGGCCTGAGGCGCGGCGGCCGGCCGGCGCTCCGCGCTTGGCTTCGGGCCTCGCACGTTTGCGCGGGCGCAATCGAACGGCAGCAATAAGGGGCGGCCCGAAGCGAGCCCCACGGTTCAGGGCCCGCTCACGGGCGAACCCGTCAGCGCAGCCGGCAGCAGACAAGCGTGCGGATTTGAGCACCGTATAGGTGCCCCCAGGCGCACACTTCACCGCGAGCAGCCGCACAGGCCGCCGCGCGAAGCCGTCCGGATTTCGCAAGCGTGCACCTCTGACCACCGTATGCGTGGCCAGAACGACACACTTCGGCGCGAGGCCGAGGCCGAGGCCGAGGCCGAAGCTGGCGCCGCCTAGCGACGCGCCGACGCCAGCAGCTCGATCATCGGCAGCACGACCGAGACCTGCGGGTACTCGCCCTCGGCGAGCTTCACCCGGACGATCGCTCCGCCGTAGTACTCGGCGCGGGCGCCCGAGTCGCGCACCAGGGAGTCGATCTCGGCTGCAGCGACGCCGCAGGCGTCGAGGAACTTGCGCAGGTCCGCCTCGCCGCCCTCCCGGAGCTCCAGCTCCTCCACGCGGCTCGGCGTCGCATCGGCGGGCGTGACGACCGGGCGCACGATGCACGCGGCCATGTCGTCGGGCGTGTGGTGCACGTCGCGGCGCACGCGCTCGATCAGCTCGGGAGCGGTGGGCTCGGGGCCCAGCTCGCGGAGCAGCTCGACGAGGCGCCCGCGACCCAGCAGATCGCCCGAGATGCGCGCCTCGGCCAGGCCGTCGGTGAAGAAGCAGGCGATCGAGCCGGCGGGCATGACCACGGTGGTCTGACGGTCGCCCGTGCGCTCGCCCACGCCGATCGGGGGCGAAGAGCAGACCGTGATCGGCTTGCCGCCGGCCGGGCCGAGCATGATTGGCGGCGGGTGGCCGGCGCACGAATAGGTGAGCGTTGCAGCCGTCGGGTCGTAGATGGCCACGGCTGCGGTGGCGAAGCTCGCCAGGTTGTGGTCGAGCGTCTCGCCGCCGAGTCGCAGGGCGGTGCGCGGCTCCAGTCCCGTCTCGAGGTAGGCGCGCAGCGTGTAGCGGAGCAGGGCCGTGCGGGCCAGCGCGTCGCGGCCGTGGCCGGCCACGTCGCCGAGCACGATGCCGATCCGGCCGTCCTCCATCTCGAAGAAGTCGTAGAAGTCGCCGCCTGCGGCGGGGCCGTCAGCGGGGCGATAGGCCACGGACGCGGCCACCGGGCCGACGCGCTCGGGCACCTCGGGCAGCAGCGCCGCCTGGAGCAGGCCCACCTCGGCGAGCAGCTCGCGGCGCTGGCGCTTGAGGCGCCTCGCGCGCAGCGTCACGGTGGTCCAGCCCGCGAGCGCCGCCAGCAGCAGGCCGGCCATGCCGGCGAGCGCCATCTTCAGCGGGCCCGGGATGACCTTCACGATGTCGTGGACGGTGCGCGTGACCACCGAGGTGGGCTGCGACGACGTGCCCTTCTTGGCGGGCGGGTGCTTCGCGGCCTTGTGCTGGGACTTGCCCGACGCGACCGGCGAGGCGGCGGGGATCACCGTGCGGCGCGCGGCAGCGCCGGATCCGGACAAGCTGGACGCGGAGCGGTGCGAAGCCTTGTGCCTGCTCGAGCGGTGCTTCTTGCTGCTGCTGGAGCTCTTCCGCTGCTTCACCGGGGTGCTGGCGACGGGAGTGCTCGATACCGGCGCCGCGGTGCTGCTGCTCGTTGTGGTCGTGGTGGTGACCGTGGCCGACGAGCCCGATGGGCCGCTCGCGTAGGGGCTCTTCTTGTTCTTGTCGGTCGTGGTCGAGGCCCGCTTCTTCACCCCGTTGCTGTTGCCGCTGCCGTTGCCGTTCTGGGGCGACGTGCCGGGTGCCGGCGTGGTGGTCGTGACCGTCGTGACGCCCGAAGAGTCGGTGTAGGGCGACTTCTTGCCGCTGTCGTCCGACTGCGAGGAGGAGTTCGACTGCGACTGAGACTGCGACTGGTAGCCAGATCCGCTCAGCGGGTCCTTCTTCGCCTGGACAGGCGCGGACACCGCGAAAGCGCATGCAAGAACAATTGCGAGCCTGAACGGACGGGACGGCATATAGACCCATCGCTCACGCGCGTGATTGCTCTTAGCGCTGGACGCTGGCCTGGACGTTTGTTCTAGTCGGCCGAAAAATCGCTTAAGAAGCGCTCAATTTGTGCCTATGGATGGGCAGCTGTACCTTTGCCGCCGTGGATCGGAGCCCGGCAGAGGCAGCGATATTCGAGCCTGTCCAGCCTCCGACCACGTTTGAGGAGACTGTTGAACGCCTCGGAACGGCCATCAAGCTCGGCCTGCTCCCACCCGGGAGCCGCCTGCCTGCAGAACGAGATCTGGCCGACGAGTTGGGTATCTCGCGCTCCACTTTGCGGCAGGCTCTGACCACGCTGGTGCAGAGCGGACTGCTGGTGGCCCATCGCGGGCGCGGCGGTGGGACCTTCGTTGTGGACTCGCCTCCGCTGACCCTGGACACCCAGCTACCCGCCGAGGATTGGATGCGCGCCGTTCTCGACTACCGGGTGGCGATCGAGACCGGCGCCGCGGCCCTGGCCGCCGAGCGGGCGACGGAGACGCATCTGGCCGCCTTGCGCGACCTCGTGGACGCGATGGCGGGGACCTACAAGCCTCCTTTCGAGCCCTACCGGCGCGCCGACATCCGCTTCCACATCGCGCTCGCGGAGGCGGCGCAGTCGCCGCGGCTGGTGGCCGCGATGACCGAGGTGCAGGGCCAGATGAGCGAGCTGATCGCCCACATCCCGCACCCGGAGGAGGTGCTCACGCGCTCGAACCACCAGCACCGCGACCTGGTCACCGCGCTGGCTCGCCGGGACGCGCCGAGCGCGGTCGCGATCGTGCGCCAGCACCTCGTGGGCACCGAGCACATCCTCGCCGGCCTGATGCCGCCGCGAGCGGGCTAAGGGCGCTAGAGCTCCACCGCCCGGCGCACGAACTCCCGCCAGGCCTGGTGCTCGGTCGTGCGCCAGGCGCCGTCGCGCCGCGGCTCCACGCGCTCGCCCACCGGCACGCGCTCGGCGATCGAGGCCGTGGACGGCCAGAGGC
>JBKPDA010000079.1:0-12113 GCA_046727635.1 Actinomycetota bacterium
CAGTTGCCACCATGTCGCTGAATCCCGTGGTCGAGAAGACCATGCGCGCGAATCCCTGCCTGCTGCTCGCACACCTCGGGCGCGTCGCGAAGCGGCGCTTCGGCGAGGCGCTCGAGCCCACCGGGCTGAAGGGCCCGGAGGCGTTTGCCCTGATGCAGTTGCGCGACCTCGGGCCGATCAGCCAGCAGGAGCTCGCGGAGACGCTGGACCTCGACCCGAGCAAGCTCGTGGCCCTGCTCAACGAGCTGGAGAGCGACGGGCTCGCCGAGCGGCGCCGCGATCCGGGCGACCGGCGGCGCCACATCGTCGAGATCTCGGCGGCGGGCCGCGAGCGGCTCGCCGAGGCCGAGCGCGCCATGGCCGAGTTCGAGAACCAGTTCTTCTCGGGACTGGCTCCGGAGGAGCGCCTTCAGCTGCAGGGCCTGCTGGGTCGCGTGGCGCAGTGCGTGGCGCGCGACGAGATCGAGGCCGACATCCCGGGCCCGATTTAGCAGAGCGCGCCTAATTCCCCAATCTGTGTGGAAAACACGGATGCCCGGGCCGCGACGCTCCGTCTAGCGTCGCGCCATGTCTGGCCTGGCTCGCATCCGGACCCGCGCAGCCATCGCCATTTCGACCCCGGTCGTAGCGGCCGCGACGTTGTGGGCGCTGCCGTTCGGCCAGGCGAGCCAGCCACGCCGGCTCGAGCTTCCCGTCCTCGGGCCCCAGCACGCGGTGCCGGGCAAGCACGCGAGCGTGGTCCTGCCACACGGGTGGGAGCGGCTCCCGTCCCGGCCCGAGGGAGCGGTGGTCCGCTTCCGCTGCTACACGGCCGCGATGTTCGCCTACCTGCCCTGGACCGACCAGGGCACGCGCATCACCATCGACCGGGCCAGCCGACGCGCCGAGGCCTACCGGAACGGCGTGGGCCTGGCGTTGACCTACGACATCCACCAAGGCTGCGCACCGGCCGACCACCGGAAGGCGACCGAGGAGGTTCTGCAGCTGCTGAAGAGCTTTCGCTGACCGACTGGCCTAGCATGGCCGGCGTGACCCGCGCCCGCTACTACTGCGCGGCTTCGCTCGACGGCTACATCGCCGAGGCCGACGACACGATCGAGTGGCTCACGACCTACGACGGCCGCTACGAGGGCGACACGGTCGAGGGCGGCTACGACGACTTCTACGCACAGATCGGCGCGCTGGTCTTCGGATCGGTGACCTACGAGTGGCTCCTGAGCCACATCGCGGGTGGCGGCGACTGGCCGTACGGCGGGAAGCCCTGTTGGGTGCTCAGCTCGCGCGACCTGCCACTGCCGAGCGGGGAGGACGTGGACGTTCGGATCGTGGACCGCCCGGTCACGGAGCTCCACCGCGAGATGGTCGCCGCTGTCGGCGACAAGGACCTGTGGGTGGTGGGCGGCGGCAACGTCGCCTCCCAATTCGCGGACGCCGGCCTGCTCGACGAGGTGGCCGTAACGATCGTGCCGGTGGTGCTCGGCGATGGCAAGCGGCTGTTCGATCGCAGGCTGCCCGGCGGCCCGATGCAGCTCACGGGCGTGTTCCCGCGGGTCAACGGAATGGTCGAGCTGCGCTACGCGCTGTCGCGCTAGGGGTCTCGGGTCGGGAAGGCCGGGGTCCAAGTCGTTCCCGACACCCGAGACCCGACACCCCGGACCTGGGATCTAAAGATCCCGTTCTGAGATCAGGCCGTAGTAGAAGGCCCGCTCTACCAGGCGAATCCGCTTCTGGTTCTGCGGCAGGTGCTCGATCCCGAACTTCGCGAACAGCGTCCGCAGGTGGGTCTTCACCGCGTCGACCGAGAGGAACAGCTCCTCGCCGATCTGCTGGTTGGTGGCCGGAGTGGCGAAGGAGCTTCCATGCTTATACGGGCGGCACAGCGCCACGAGCACCTTGCGCTGAGTCGTGGACAGATCCACCATCGTCGGAATCTCGCGCGCCACTGCCGTCGCCTGCTCGTCCGTGTGCGAGGCGCGGAAGGTCATCGTGGTGGTTCCGAAGCGCAGGTTGTCGCCGTCCGCCAGGCGGCGCCGGCCGCTCAGGCGCTCGCCGTTCACGAACGTGCCGTTGCGCGACAGCCCGTCGTCCACCACCGTCCAGTCGTCCTTGATCCGCTCGAAGCGGGCGTGGAGGCGCGAGACCTCGTCGTCCCAGTCGAGCGCCACGTCCGCTGACTGGCGGCGCCCGACCGAGACTTCCGTCATGTCGGGCGCGAAGAAGAACAGCTGCTGCCGGCCGTCGCCGCCGCCGTAGACGAGGAATGGCTCGCCCGTGCGCTCGGCTTCGATGCGCGCCTTCAGCTCGCTGACGGATTGGGTGCCGGCCGGCGCGGCCACGGGCGCATTATGACCCCACCAAGGTGGTGTCTTCCGCCACCTGCGGGGGCGATATCGAGCCCTTGGGTCTCTAGAGAGCTCGCGGGGCCTCCGGCACGCTGCTCCCATGACGTTCAGCCAAGCACGCGGCGACTGGACCCAACTCCTCAAGTTCTGCGTCGTCGGTGCGGCCGGCTATCTCGTGAACACCGGCGCGTTCGCGGCGTCGATATCCCTCGGCGGCCAGGAGTTGATGGCGGCGGCGGCGGCGTTTATCGCCGCCGTCGCCGTCAACTTCTGGTGCAACCGGCGCTGGACCTTCACCGCGACCGACCACGCGCCGGGCCGCCAGGCCGCGCGGTTCTTCGTGGTCAGCGTCGCAGCCTTCCTGTTCGGGCTCGCGGTCCTCCAGGTGCTGGTCGAGCTCGCCCGGATGCCCGCGCTGCCGGCCCAGGCCGCCTCGATCGTGGCCGCGACGCCGCTCAACTTCCTGGGCAACAAGGCCTGGTCGTTCGGCGAGGTGGCGGCGTGAACGAGTCTGCCCCCAATACCTGGCTCGTGATCCCCACGTACAACGAGGCCGAGAACCTCGAGCCGTTCGTCCGCAAAGTCCTGCCGCAGCTCGCCGCGTCGGCGAGCGAGCACCACGTGCTGATCGTCGACGACTCGTCGCCCGACGGCACCGGCGAGATCGCGGACCGCCTGGCGGCCGAGCTCCGGCAGGTGCACGTGCTCCACCGCCCGGAGAAGGACGGCTTGGGCCGCGCCTACGTGGCGGGCTTCAAGCGGGCGCTCGCCGAAGGAGCGGAGCTCGTGATGCAGATGGACGTCGACTTCTCCCACGATCCGGAGAGCGTTCCCTCCCTAATCGCCGCCGCCCGGGACGCGGACCTGGTAGTCGGCTCGCGCTACTGCCCCGGTGGCGCGACCGCTGACTGGGGACTCGGGCGGCGGCTCCTCAGCCGCGGCGGCTCCTGGTACGCGCGAACCGTCCTGGGCGTGCCCGTCAGGGACCTCACCGGCGGCTTCAAGTGCTTCCGGCGCCGGCTGCTCGAACGGCTGGACCTCTCGAGCCTGAACACGGCCGGCTTCGGCTTCCAGATCGAGACGACCTACCGCGCCATCCAATCCGGCGCCCACGTGCGCGAGGTGCCGATCCGCTTCCGCGACCGCCAAGCCGGCGTCTCGAAGATGAGCCCGAGGATCGTGTTCGAGGCCCTCGGCCGGGTGCTCGCGCTCAGGTTGAGAGGCTCGAGATCCCCTTCAGCGCGAGCACCATTCCCACGGCCACTAACGCCAGTGCCGCGAGCGCGATAACCCAGCGCAGGAGCTCGTACTCGCCGCTCGGCTGACGCTCCGCCGCGGCCGCCGCAGGCGCCTCGGCGACCGCAGCCGCGGCCTGGCCGTCCGAGCGCAAGGCGGCGGGGCCGGTGGCGACGACGGACCAGGGCTTGGCCTTGCGGAGCCCGCCCGCCGCCACGAGCGCCGCGTGCCCGAGGTCGCCGGCCGACTGATAGCGCTCGCTCGGATCGTTCGCCATCGCGCGTGCCACCACGTCGTCGAACTCGCGTGGCACGCCGGGATTCAGATCCGAGACCAGGGGCGGCGGCGCGTCGAAGCTCCCCGGCGTGCGCGCGCCCGCGCTGAGCGGCGGCTCCCCCGTCAGCGCCTCGAACAGCACGCAGCCCAGCGCGTAGATGTCCACGCGCGCGTCCACGCGTTCCTGCAGGATCTGCTCGGGCGCCACGTACTCGGCTCGGGCGACCACCGTCCCATGCCGCGTCAGGCCGCCGCTCGAGGCGACCGGCTTGGCCAGGCCGAAGTCGCTCAGGTACACGTGGTCCTCACGGCCGAGCAGGACGTTCGACGGCTTCACGTCGCGATGCAGCATGCCGCGTGCGTGGGCCGCGTCGAGCGCGGCGCCCACCTGGCGGACGATGTGCGCCGTCCGCAGCGGGTCGATGCGGCCCTCGACGGCGATCAGGGCACGCAGGTCGGTGCCATCCACCAGCCGCATCGTGATGTAGAGCACGCCGCTCTCCTCGCCCGCGTCGAAGATCGGGATCACGTTCGGATGGTCGATCGCGGCCGCGACCCCGGCCTCGCGCCGGAAGCGCTCGCGGAAGCGCTCGTCGCTGGAGTGCTCCGGGCGGATCAGCTTCAGGGCCACCCTGCGCTGGAGCGCGAGCTCCTCCGCCCGGTAGACCACGCCCATGTCTCCGTGGCCGATCACCTGCTCCACCTCGCAACCCGCGAACACCGAGCCCGGGGCCAGCTGGGAAGCTGGCCGGCCCAGATCCGGCGCACGGGCGGGCACGACGGGGGGCGGGGTCCGAGGTCGAGGGGTTGGGGTTCGCGGGGCGGCGGGCGCCTGCCCGGCGTTCACCAGCTGCAGGGTGGTGGAGCCGATTCGAACCGAGTCGCCGAGCTCGAGCGCGCGACGGCTGTGCACGCCCTCGCCGTTCACGAACGTGCCGTTCACGGACCCGAGGTCCTCGATCGTCACCCGGCCGCTCGAGTCGCGCGCGATGCGCGCATGGCGGCGCGAGAGCTCGGGGTCCCCGCTCAGCTTCCCGTCGCCGCTCACGTCCCGCCCGATCAGCAGCTCGTCTCCCAGCGCCAAGCGCCGGCCCTCGGCCGCCCCGGCGGTGATCACCAGCTCCTGAGCGGGCGCGCGCGGAGCCTCGCCCGCGGTCACCTCGAGCCGCGTCTTGCCGAGCCTGATGACGTCGCCCGGCGCGAGCGTGCGCGGGCCATGGATGCGCTCGTCGTTCACGAACGTCCCGTTCGCCGAACCGAGATCCTCGATCGTGAGCTGGCCCTCGGCCCCTCGCGAGACCCGCGCATGGCGGCGCGAGATCTCGGAGTCGTCGCCGAGCCGCCCCTCGTTCTCGGGCGCCTGGCGACCGATCAACAGCTCGCGATCCACGCTCAGGCGCTTACCGCGATCGTTGCCCTCGGTCACACGCAGCTGCTCGCCCGCCATGAGCGGCAAGCCTACGCCTGATCCGCGCTCTTGCGCAAAGCGAGCCCTCGGTTAGAGTGCGCGGGCATCTAGCACCGTCGAAACGCACTGGTCCTGTGCACACGGTCAAGCCGCTGGAAGGGAATTCACCGCGGGCGCTCCTCCAGCGCCTTCGTAGCACCCGTGAGGCCGAGCTCTTCGGCCCGCGTGGCCGCCTGCCGCGCCGCGGTGAGCCCGACACGAGCCACCGGACCGCGCTGCTCGTGCTCGCCGCGATCACGGTCGTGGGGCTGGGGCTGCGCCTCGCCGTGCCGCGCGGGATCTGGCTCGACGAGGCGATCAGCATCCACCAGGCGCACCTGTCCCTCCACGACATGTTCCGCAACCTCTACTTCGGCGACCGCCACCCACCGCTTCACCACCTGGTGCTGTGGGCGGACGTGCGGATCTTCGGCAACAGCGAGTTCGCTCTGCGGCTCCCGTCGTTCGTGGCGGGAACGCTCGTGATCCCCTCCCTCTACGAGCTGGGACGGGAGCTCTACGACCGCCGCACCGGTCTGATCGCGGCCGCCTTCGCGGCGGCGTCGCCGCTGCTCGTCTGGTACTCGCAAGAGGTCCGGATGTACGCGTTCGTGACGCTCTTCGGCGTGCTCGCCCTGCTCACTCAGCTGCGGGTGATCCGAAAACCGAGCATGGTCAACTGGGCCTGCTACATCCTCGCCACCGCGGCGCTGCTGTGGTCGAACTACTTCGGCCTGCTGCTGATCGCGGTGCAGCAGGTGATCTTCATCGTGGTCCTGGTCCAGCGTTGGCAGCGCGGGGAGCTCGACCGAGGCCTGGCACTCGGGTACGCCTACTCGGCGGCGATCCTCGTCCTGCAGCTCGTGCCGCTCTTGAAGTTCGCCCACAACCAGTTCAACTCCACTCACGGCGCGGCCGGCTCCCCGAAGGGAACCTACGACGGGCTCTCCTTCTACGCGGTCCTCTCCAACATGGCTTGGGCGCTCTGGGGCTACCACACCGATAGGACCACGGAGCTGCTCGCGGCGATGTGGCCGCTGCTGATGCTGCTCTCGCTGCTCCTGCTCGGCCGGGGAGGGTCGCGGCAGACAATGTTGCTCGGGGTAGCTGCCCTCGTGCCGCTGGTGCTGCTCCTGATCGTGTCGGTGTACGACAACACCCTCTTCGAGGTGCGCTACTTCCTGATCGTCGTGCCGCTGCTCTTGCTCCTCATCGCGCGGCTCGTCACCGGCTGGATACGAAAACCGAGAGCGCGTCTCCTGGCCGCCGGCGCCTTCACCTTGCTGCTGCTCGTCGGCCTGGCGGACCAGCAGCTGAACAAGGGCAATCCGCGGCTGTTCGACTTCCGCGGCGCAATCAAGGAGATCAAGGCGGACGCCGGCCCGAACGCGGTCATCGCGTACGAGCCGCCCGACATGCGCTACGTGCTCGAGTACTACGCGCCCCACATCAAGAGGCAGCCGCTGAGCGCCGTCGTGCCGAAGCGCAGGGAGGGGAATCCGCTGTTCGTGCTCGCCTCGTTCCAGGACAACAAGCAGTTCTTCAACGAGACCAACAGGAAGATCGGGCAGCTCGACTTCTTCCGGCCGCTCGTGAGGAAGATCAAGAAGCCCCAAACGATCGTGTGGGAGTTCCGATGAGCAGCCAGCCCTGGGACGTTCGCCTCCGCAAGCTGAACTGGGAGCCCGTGCCGAGCCGGTACAGCGTGCGGCATCGGGTGCGCCTCCTGATCATCTTGGGGATCCCCCTCGCCGTCTGGTACTTCGGCTGGCTGCTCAACCCGGACCGCATCGGCAGCCCGGTGCTCTACGCGATCCTCATATCGGCGGAGGTCTTCAACCTCTCGCAGGCGCTCGGCTTCTGGTGGACGTGCGCGAACGAGCGCGTGCGCGAGAAGCGGCCGCCGACCGAGTGGACGGCCGTCGACGTCTTCGTCCCGGTCTACAAGGAGCCACCCGACATCGTCGACCTGACGGTGGCCGCGGCCAAGGGCATTCGCGGCGCCGAGGTGAGGGTCCACGTGCTCGACGACGGCAAGGACCCCGCCATGGCCGAGCTGGCCGCTCGTCACGGCGTGAACTACATAACGCGCCCCGACAACAAGGGCGCGAAGGCGGGCAACATCAACCACGCGCTGGGCAAGACCAACGCCCCGTTCATCGCGGTGTTCGACTCCGATCACGTGGCCGACGCCGGCTTCCTCGAGGCCACGCTGGGCTGGATGGACGACCCGAAGGTGGCCTTCGTCCAGACCCCGCAGTACTACGCGAACACGGACACCAGCCGCATTGCGGCGGCGTCCTGGGCGCAGCAGGCGCTGTTCTTCGGCGCGATCGCCCGCGGCAAGGACGGGCTGGGCGCCGTCTTCTGCTGCGGCACGAACGTGCTTTTCCGGCGCGCCGCCTTCGAGAGCGTCGGCGGCTTCCCCACGAACTCGCTCACCGAGGACTTCGAGCTCTCGATCCACCTGCACGAGCGCGGCTGGAGCTCGGTGTACATCCCGGACGTGCTCGCCCGCGGCCTCGGGCCGGAGGACACGGCCTCGTATGTCTCCCAGCAGCAGCGCTGGGCGAGGGGCTGCCTCTCGGGAGTCCCGCGCGCGCTGCGGGCGAAGCTGCCGCTCAAGCTCAAGCTGCAGTACCTGCTCTCGGGCGTCTACTTCCTCTCCGGCTGGACCGTGCTGATCTACATGAGCTTCCCGGTGATCCGCCTGCTCGGCGGCGGGCAGCCGATCGGCGGCATCGACGCGCCCGAGTTCCTGCTCCACTTCGCGCCGTACTACATCTGCGCCCTGTCGATGGCGGCACTCGCGGGCGCGGGCTCGTACACCTTCTCGGCGTTCGCGCTGTCGGCCGCGAACTTCTGGATCCACGTGCTGTCGACCATCTACACGGTGATGCGGAAGTCGGGCTCGTTCGTCGTGACCCCCAAGAAGGGCGCGGCCGCCCGCCAGCCGCAAGCGGTGATGCCGGCGCTGGTGGCCGTGGCGATCCTGGTCCTGGCGAGCATCTACGGCCTGGTCCGGCACCCGAATGCATCCACGATCAACAACGTGTCCTTCGCTGCCCTGCACGTCTCGATACTCATGACCGGCTGCTGGGCGGCGCTCGAGAAACCGCGCGCTCCGGCCCTGGAGCCTGCCGAGGCCGGGGCTTGAGGCCCGCCGTCATCGCTCTTCTTGTGCTGGGAGCGATGGCGCTCGCCGGCTGCGGTGGGAAGAGCTCCTCCAAGACATCCACCGAGCTGTCACCCGACCCGGCGGTCGCCTCCGCGCAACGGTTCCTCAACCGCTACGTCACCCCCGACGGGCGGGTGTCGCGGATCGACCAGGGTGGCGACACCGTTGGCGAGGGCCAGGCCTACGGCATGCTGATGGCGGCCGCCATCGGCGACGAGAAGCGCTTCGACGCGATCTGGGACTGGACGAAGAGCAACCTCCGCCGCTCCGACGGTCTCATCGCGTTCCTCTGGAAGGACGGCAAGGTCGTCGACCCGGACGCCGCCTCCGATGCGGACCTCGACGCGGCGCGCGCGCTGCTTGCCGCCTCCTGCAAGTTCAACCGCTCCGACCTGAAGCGGGAGGGGCTCGCCTTGGCCAAGGCGATCATGAGGCTCGAGACGATCACCACTCAGCCGGGCACCGTGGTGCTGGTCGCCGGCCAGTGGGCCAGGAAGCCGCCGATCACGATCAACCCGAGCTACTTCTCGCCGGCTACGTTTGCGGCGCTGTTCGCCCAGACGGGCGACGTCCGCTGGGGCACCCTGGCCGGCACCTCGCGCACGATCACCGGCCAGCTGCTGCGCGGCGCAAACCGGCTGCCGCCGGACTGGGCCCAGCTGCGGGGCGGCAAGCCGGTGCCCACCGGGCCGCCGAGCAACCCGAGCTCCGCGGCTGAGTTCACCTTCGACGCCCCGCGCACGCTGATGCGCATGGCCGAGGACCCGAACCCATCGGGGCGCAAGCTCGCCGCCGGCGCCTGGCCGGTATTCAGGGGGCAAAGCCCGTCGACCATTGCGGTCGAGCACGACCTCGCGGGCAAGCAGATCGGCGGCACCAGGCACCCGATTCCGCTCGTGGCGGCAGCCGCGGCCGCCGGGGCGGCGGGCCAGACGGCCCAGCGCGATCGCCTGCTCGACGCGGCAGAAGCGCTCGACCGCCAGTCGCCGACGTACTACGGAGCGGCGTGGGTGGCGCTGGGCCGCATCATGCTTACGACGAAGTTCCTGGATGCCTGCACGAAGTAGGCGCTAGTACGGCTCGCCTGCCGCCGCGAGCGCCGCCTTCCGGAACGCCGCGGCTGTCGGACGCTCGCCGGGCGCCTTGGCCATGCCGCGTCGCACGACGTCCTCCAGCGTCGGCGACACCTCGGGGCGCCGCTCGCGCAGCGGCTGCGGCTCGGCGTTCACGTGAGCCCACATCTTCGCCATCCCGCCCTTCTGGCCGGCGAATGGCGCCTCGCCCGCCAGCATCTCGTAGAGCACGCACGCCAGGCTGTACACGTCGCCGCGCGCGTCGGGCTCGCCGCCCTCGATCTGCTCGGGCGCCACGTACTCGACCGTTCCAAGCATCTGGTCCACTGCGGTCAGGCCCGCGGCGGTGCCAGCGCGCTTCACAAGCGCGAAGTCGGTGAGGTAGACGTGGTCCTCGGGCGTGAGGATCACGTTGGAGGGCTTCACGTCGCGGTGAACGAGCCCCTTCTCGTGAGCCGCCTCGAGTGCCGCGGCGATCTGAGCGGCGGTGCGGGCGGCCCGGTCGGGGTCGAGCGGACCCTCGCTGTGGATCAGGTTGCCCAGCTCGCTGCCCTCCACCCAGCGGGTGGCGATGAAGACGGTCCCGTCCTCCTCGCCCGCCTCATACAGCGGGACCACGTTCGGGTGGTCGAGCGCGGCCACCGCCCTGGCCTCACGCCGGAGACGCTCACGGATCACCGGGTCGTTCGCCGTCTCCGCGCCCACCAGCTTGAGGGCGACCGGCCGGTCGAGCCGCAGCTGGCGGGCCCGATAGAGGACGCCGATCCCTCCGGCGCCGACCACGTCCTCGATCACGTATCCGGCGAAGCTGGACCCGGGGGAGAGCACGGTCTAGCGGTCGGAGACGAGACCCGCGGAGAAGGCCCGCTGGACGAGGTGGACTCGGTCTTCACGCTCAGGTACGCCGAGCTTCGCGTACAGGACCTTGAGGTGCGTACGCACCTCGCCGACCGACAGGAACAGCTCCTCGGCGATCTTCTCGTCGCTGGCCGGCTTGGCGAAGCGGGTATCGCCCTGGAACGGGCGGCAGAGCGCCTGCAGGACACGCCGCTGGGTGGTGGAGAGCCGCACGTCGGCCGGGGTGCCGGAGCCGTTCGAGCGGAAGGTGGCGGTCGTGCCGCCGAATCGCACGGTGTCGCCGTCCCTCAGGCGGTGCCTTCCGTTCAGGCGCTGCCCGTTAACGAACGTGCCGTTGCGCGAGAGGCCGTCGTCGATCACCTCCCAGTCCTCGCCCACACGCTCGAGGCGAGCGTGCACGCGCGATACCTGGTCGTCCCAGTCGATCAGCAGGTCGGACGACGGCTGGCGGCCCACGGTGGCCCCAGACGCCTCGGACGCGAAGAAGAACATCTGCTCCCTGTCATTCGCGTCCTTGAAGAGAAGGAATGGACGCCTCTCGGACACATCTCAATTATCTACGGTCAAGCGCGGGCTCACGTGCGAGCGCCCGGAGCTCCAGCTCGTGCTCGGCGTTGATGATGTGGACCACGGCGTTGATCAGCGCCAGATGCGTGAACGCCTGCGGGAAGTTGCCGAGGTGGCGCCCGGTGATCGAGTCGATCTCCTCGGCGTAGAGGAGAAGCGGGCTCGCGTAGGAGAGCAGCTTCTCGCACAGCCCCCGCGCCCGGGCGAGCTCTCCGATCTCCACCAGCGCCGAGACGAGCCAGAACGAGCAGATCGTGAACGTCCCCTCTTCGCCCGACAGGCCGTCATCGGTCTCGTCCACGCGGTAGCGCAGCACGAGGCCCTCCTCGGTCAGCTCGTCGGCGATCGCCAGCACGGTGTCGCGAATGCGCTGGTCGTCGGGCGGGAGGAAGCGCACGAGCGGCATCAGGAGCACCGAGGCGTCCAGCGCTTCCGTCTCGTAGTGCTGGACGAAGATGCCGCGCGCGTCCACCCCGTTCGCGCAGATGTCGGCGTGGATCTCGTCGGCCGCCGCCTGCCAGCGCTGCGCGGTCGCCTCGTCGTCGCGGATGCGGGCCAGCCGGGCGCCCCGGTCGGCGGCCACCCAGCACATGAGCTTCGAGGAGGTGAAGTGCTTGGGCTCGCCGCGGACCTCCCAGATCCCGCGGTCGGGCTCGCGCCAGTGGGCCAGCGCGGCCTCCACCTGGCGCTTGATGATCGGCCAGAGCCGGTCCGGAAGCTGGTCGCGCGAGCGCGTGTGCAGGTAGATCGAGTCGAGCACCGCGCCCCAGACGTCGTGCTGGCGCTGGTCGTAGGCGCCGTTGCCGATCCGCACCGGCCGCGCGCCGTCGTAGCCCGACAGGTGCTCCAGCTCCTGCTCTTCGAGCTTCGACTCGCCGCCGATGCCGTGCATGATCTGCAGCTCGCCCTCCTCGGCCTCCACCACGTCGGCCACGAAGTAGAAGAAATCGTTCGCCTCCTCGTCGAAGCCGAGCGTGTAGAGCGCCCAGAGCATGAACGTGGAGTCGCGGATCCAGCTGTAGCGGTAGTCCCAGTTGCGGTCGCCGCCCGGGGTCTCCGGCAGCGAGGTGGTGGCCGCCGCGACCATCGCCCCCGACGGCGCGTAGCTGAGGCCCTTGAGCGTCAGCGCGCTGCGC
>JBKPDA010000080.1:0-18955 GCA_046727635.1 Actinomycetota bacterium
GGTCGAACGGGGTAGTGGAGCCGCAGGTGGGGAATCCCGACGACCTGCTGCTCAACTACGTACAGCAGGACGCGAAGCTCCAGCCCGGCCAGACCGTGCTCACCTCCGGGTTCACGTCCGGGACCGGCGACTCGCTCTTCCCACGGGGCATCCCGATCGGCACTCTGAAGCGCGTGGACCCGAGCGAGGTCCAGCTCTATCAGCGGGTGCACATCAAGCCGTTCGTGGACTTCCGCCGGATCGACTACGTGCAGGTGCTCACCGGCCACGCGGCGGAGCTGCGCGCACAGGTGGGCCCATGATCGTCACCCCGAGCGCGATCCTCCGCCTGGTAGCGATCACGATCTTCACGGTGGTGATCGAGACCGCCGGGCTGTCGGGCATCCGCGTGCTGGGCGGCAACGTGGATCTCGTGCCGCTCGCGGTGGGCGGCGTAGCGCTCTGGAGTGGCAGCATCGCCGGCGCCGCCGTGGGCTTCTCCGTGGGGCTTCTGCTCGACATGCTGCTCGGCCAGCAGGTGGGCGCCTCGTCGCTGGTGCTGACCCCGCTCGGGTACTGGGTGGGCCGCTACGGCGAGCAGAACGAGCCCTCGCATGGGCTCCTGCCGCTGGCGGTCGCGCCGGCCACCACGGCCGCCTACCTGGCCGGCGTCGCGATCGTGAGCTTCCTGCTCGCGTTCGACGCCCACCTCAGCATCTTCGCGTTCCGCGACATGTTCATGACGATCCTCCTGAACACCGTCGTCGCGCTGCCCACGTTCTGGCTCATCCGCCGCATACTCCGTCCGGTGCTGAAGGTCGATCCGACCCGCCGCAGGCGGCGCGCCACGCCGATCGAGTCCGGCCCAATCGGCCTGAGGGGCCTCGAGGTCTGAGAGGGGCGGCCACCTGTACCTCGACAACGAAAACCGACCGACGATCACGCCCCAACTGGCCATTCGCGTGGCGATCCTCGGCGGTATCGCGCTGCTCCTCTTCGCGATCGTCTTCTTCCGCCTCTGGTACCTGCAGGTGCTGTCCGGCGACAAGTACCTCGCCCAGGCCCACAACAACCAGGTGCGCGACATCCTGGTGCAGGCGCCGCGCGGCAACATCGTGGATCGCAACGGCAACGTGCTCGTGGACAACCGCATCGGCTACGCGGTGACGATCAGCCCGGACAAGCTGCCAGCGACGAACGCCCCGAAGACCGCGCTGTTCCAGCGGCTCTCGCCCGTCCTGCGGATGCCGGTCCGCCAGATCCGTACGATCGTCCGCGAGCACCTGCGGGCGCTTCCGTTCGCGAACGTGACCGTGAAGAGCGACGTGACCCGCGATGTCTACTCGTACATCCGCGAGCGCCAGACCGACTTCCCGGGCGTGTCCGTGATGCCGGTGTATCTGAGGCGGTACCCGCACCACGAGCTGGCCTCGCAGATCGTTGGCTGGGTCGGCCAGGTGACCGCGGATGAGCTGAAGAAGCCCTCCTACAAGGGCGTGAACATGAACGACCGCGTCGGCCAGGCGGGGATCGAGTCCTCGTACGACCGCTACCTGCGCGGCGAGGACGGCGCCACGCGGGTGCAGGTGGACGCCTCGGGTGCGCTTCGCGGCGCGCTCGCCACGAAGAGCGCGCAGCAGGGCCATCAGCTGCGGCTCACGCTCAACTCGGAGGCGCAGCGCATCGGCGAGGCGGCGCTGGCCGGCCGCAAGGGCGCCTTCGTGGCGATGGACGTGCACGACGGCTCGATTTACGCGCTCGGCAGCGCGCCGACGTTCGACCCGAACGTGTTCTCGAAGGGCATCAAGACCTCGACCTACAAGGCGCTGACGAACCCGGCAAACGGGTCCCCGCTCACGGACAGGGCCACGCAAGGCTTGTATCCGACGGGCTCGACCTTCAAGCCGATCACATCAGTGGCGGCGCTCATGTGCGGCGTGCTGTCCCCGAGTCAGGTGCTCTTCGACGGCGGCAGCTTCAAGATCGGCAACCTGACCCTCCACAACGCCGGCAACGCGTCCTACGGGGCGCTCAGCCTGGCGCGCGCGCTCACCGTGTCAAGCGACGTCTTCTTCTACCAGGTGGGCCAGTCGCTCGACAGCGCATGCGGCGGCACCGCGCTGCAGAAGTGGGGGCACAAGCTCGGCATAGGACGCCCGACGGGTATCGACCTACCCGAGGGCAAGGGCTTCCTGCCCACCCCGGACCAGATCAATCGGCTGCACAAGAAGGAGCCGCAGTTCTTCGACCTCTGGACCGCGGGACAGGCGGTGAACCTCGCGGTGGGACAGGGCTACCTGCAGGCCGACCCGCTCCAGATGGCGGTCGCCTATGCGGGCATCGCCACGGGCTACAAGGTCAAGCCGCACCTGGGCCTGCGAGTCGACGACAGCCAGGGCCGGGTCCTGCAGCAGTTCTCCACGCCGGCGCGCACGCCGCTCGGCATTCCGCAGAACTTCCGCCAGGTGATCATGGACGGGCTCTACGGCGCGGCCAACTCGCCGGGCGGCACCTCGGTGGACGTGTTCAAGGGCTTCCCGATCAAGGTCTGCGGCAAGACCGGCACCGCGCAGCGAATCGGCAAGGCCGATCAGTCGTGGTACGTCGTGCTCGCTCCCTGCCCGAACCCGAAGTACGTGGTGGCGGTCACGGACGAGGACGGCGGGTGGGGCGCTCAGACCGCCGCGCCCGACGCGCGTCGTATCCTGGCGGCGCTGTACGGCATCAAGAGCCTGGAGAACAAGGTCGTGAGGGGCACGAACCAGAGCCGCTGATGGCGGCTCGTTAGGGTGAACCGCTGATGTCAGCCACTCCATACGGCGCATCCGTCCGGGATTTCCACGAGGACGCCCGTCCGGAGCCGGGAATCGGGATCGCGATCCTGAAGATCGACCCGTTGCTCCTGCTCGGCACGCTCGGGCTGGTGGCGTGCGGGATCTACACGATCGGCACGGCCACCAACACCGACATTCCAGGCAACCCGCACTACTACGTCATTCGCCAGGGCGTGTACTGCGGGGTGGGGCTCGTGCTCATGTTCATCGCGGCCCGCTTCGACTACTCGCGGCTGCGAGAGTGGCGGATCGGCCTCTACGGGCTGATGATCGCGATGGTGCTGCTCACGCTCGGCTTGGGCACCGCCACGCGGGGCTCGAAGCGCTGGATCAACTTCCCGTTCTTCAACTTCCAGCCGTCGGAGCTCGGCAAGGTGCTGCTAACGCTCGCCTTGGCGGGCTTCTTGGTAGATCGAACGCGCCGTCTCGGAGAACGAGAAACCACGGCGAGAATCATGCTGCTGGCGGTCGTGCCGGCGATGCTCGTCATCGCCCAGCCCGACCTGGGAAGTGGATTCGTCTACATCACGATCGCACTGGCCCTGCTGTTCATCGCGGGGACCAAATGGACTCATTTCGCGCTGCTGGGCGTCCTTGGCACCGTTGCGGTCACCGCCGTTCTGGTGGCTGCCCCGGCGCTCGGCACCCACGTGCTGAAGGACTACCAGGTGCAGCGCCTCACGGCGTTCCTGCATCCGAGCGACAACCCGCGCGATCAGGGTTATCAGCTCAAGGAGTCGATTACGGCGATCGGTTCCGGCGAGAAGACCGGTCGCGGGGCGCAGGGCGCGACGCAGACCAAGCTCGATTTCATCCCAGAACACCACACGGACTTCATATTCTCTGTGGTGGGAGAGGAATTCGGATTCGCCGGTGCGGCGATCGTTCTTTCCCTCTATGCCTTATTGATATGGAGAGGGCTACGTATCCTGACTATGTCGAAGAACCTGTATGGAAGCCTTGTGGCTGGAGGCATCGTGGCGATGCTGATGTTCCAGGTCTTCGTCAACGTGGGCATGACCGTGGGAATCATGCCCATCACCGGAGTGCCGCTCCCGCTCATGAGCTACGGCGGATCCTCGGTGATCGTAACCCTGCTGGCTCTCGGGCTATTGCAGTCGGTCCACGTGCAAGCACGCGAGATCGCGCTGGCCAAGGGCCGTCAGACACTTCTATGAGAGGAAACTTTGAGAAAACGAGTACTCGTCACGGTGGACCGTGGCGAAACCCGAGTCGCCATTCTGGAGGCGGAGGGGGATCCACTACCCCAGAATGGCGAGGGTAATCAGAAGCCCGCGGGCGGCGGACGCCGCCGCGGCGCAAAGGCTCCTCCGAAGCAGGAGGAGCTGGGCGGCGCACACGTCGCCGAGCTGTACATAGAGCGGCGCGGAAGCCGCTCGATAGTCGGAAACATCTACAAGGGCAAGGTCGACAACGTCCTGCCCGGTCTCGAGGCCGCCTTCGTGGACATCGGCCTCGACAAGAACGGCTTCCTGCATGCCGACGACATCGTCATGCCGGGCGTGGAGGTGGCGCGGCGCGGGCGCGGCGGCAAGGGCCAGCGCATCACCGAGCTGCTCAAGCCCGGCCAGGAGATCGTGGTCCAGGTGATGAAGGACCCGCTCAAGTCGAAGGGAGCGCGTCTCACGATGCAGCTCTCGATCGCGGGCCGCTACCTCGTGTACGTGCCGCACGGCGAGGGCGTGGGGGTCTCACGCCGGCTCGACGACAAGGAGCGCGACCGCCTGCGCAAGGAGGCCGGAAAGCTCGAGCTGGACGGCGGCGGCGCGATCATCCGCACCGCGGCCCGTGGCGCCAAGCGCGCCGACTTCGAGCGCGAGGTCAAGTACCTCCACAAGCTCTACGAGATCCTGCAGAAGCGCGCAAAGGAGACGGTGGCGCCGGCGATGGTCTTCCAGGAGGCCGACCTGTCCGTGCGCGTGGTGCGCGACATCTTCTCGGACCACTTCGAGGACGCGCTGGTGGACGACGAGAAGCAGCACCAGCGACTGACTTCGTTCCTCACGCGCACCGCGCCCGAGCTGGTGGACCGCGTCCACCTCTACACGGACGACGAGCCGCTGTTCGAGCGCTTCGGAATCGAGGACGTGATCAGGTCCACCCTCAGCCGGCGCGTGGATCTGCCCTCGGGCGGCTATCTGATCATCGACTACGCCGAGGCGATGACGATCATCGACATCAACTCGGGCTCGTTCATCGGCCGCGGCAAGGGCGCCCGCCTCGAGGACACGATCACGAAGACGAACCTCGAGGCCGCCGACGAGGTGGTGCGCCAGCTGAGGCTGCGCGACATCGGGGGCATCATCGTCATCGACTTCATCGACATGGCGCGGGCGCGCAACCGCGATGCGGTGCTGAAAGTGCTGCGCAAGGCACTCGACGAGGACCGCACCAAGACCTATGTGATGGAGATCTCGCCGCTCGGCCTGGTGGAGATGACCCGCCAGAACGTGACCGACGGCGTCCGCGAGATCCTCACCAAGGCGTGTCCCACCTGCCACGGCGAGGGCGTCGTCCTCTCCGAGGAGACCGTGGCGATCGAGGTGGAGCGCAAGCTCCGCGACCTCGCGGCCGAGCGGCCCGACTCGGAGGCGTTCCTGATCCAGGTGAACCCGCGCGTGTCGGCATGGTTGATCGGAAGCCCGGGCCGGCCGCTGCTCGAGATCGAGTCCGAGGTGGGCAAGCACTTCCACTTCGAGGGCTCGGAGGGCCTGCCGATCGACCACTTTGCGGTCACGCTCGAGGGCTCGCGCGAGGAGGTGGAGGAGCGCGCCCTGCCCTTCCGCGAGGGCGAGGAGGTGCTCGTCACGATCGAGGAGCCGCACATGTACAACGAGGACGACGCGGTCGCGAAGATCGACGGCTACGTGATCTCGGTCGCGAAGGGCGTGAAGTACTTGGGCCAGAAGCACCTCGTAAGGATCGAGAACGTTGGGCGGTCGTCCGCGTCCGCCACGATTGTCGGGGAGGTCGCGGTGGATGGGGACGAGCCATCAGAGGAGACGCCGCGGAAGCGCAGTCGTGGGCGGCGCGGCGGGCGTGGGAGGCGGCCGAAGGCGGCGGCAGAGTAGGAGAAGTACGGAGTACGGAAGTACGGAGTACGGAGAACTGCAAACCCGTACTCCGTACCTCCGTACTTCCGTACTCCTACGTTGGCTACACTCCTTCATCGGCGCCCTGACGGGCGCCTCTTCACGCATGTACGCAATAGTCAAAGTGGGCGGCAAGCAATACCGCGTCGAAAAGGGCGAGTCCCTTCTGGTCGACCGCATGGATGCGAGCGAGGGTGACAAGGTCACGCTCGATCCGCTGCTGTTCGCCGACGGCGGCAACTCGGTGTTCGAGGGCGGCGAGCTCGAGAAGATCAAGATCGAGGCCGTCGTGACCGGCCACGAGCGCGGGCCGAAGGTGCACGTGCTCAAGTTCAAGCCGAAGCGCGGCTACAAGCGCCGCACCGGCTTCCGCGCCGACCTCACGCGGCTCGAGATCAAGGACATCAAGCTCCTGCAGCGGCGCTCCACCGCCGTGAAGGAGGCCAAGGAGGCCGAGGAGACGCCGAAGGCCGAGGCCGCCACGGAGGCCGGGGAGGCCAAGCCGGCGCGCAAGGCGCCCGCCAAGCCGCGCCAGCCGCGCACGCAGGCCAAGAAGGAGACCGAGGATGGCTCATAAGAAGGGGCTCGGGTCGAGCCGCAACGGCCGCGACTCGAACGCCAAGCGCCTCGGCGTGAAGGTGTTCGCCGGCCAGGCCGTGACGGGCGGCGAGATCATCGTTCGCCAGCGCGGCACCAAGTTCAAGCCGGGCGACGGCACGGGCATCGGGAAGGACGACACGATCTTCGCCAAGCGCGCGGGCACGGTCGAGTTCAAGACCGGCCGCCGCGGGCGCGTCATCTCGGTGCAGCAAGCCGAGTAGCTCTCGGGTCGGATGACCTACTCCATGGTGGCCCGCGACCCGTCGTCGGGTCAGCTCGGGGTGGCCGTGCAGTCGCACTTCTTCGCGGTCGGGTCGGTCGTCACGTGGGCCGAGCCGGGAGTGGGCGCCGTGGCAACCCAGTCGTTCGCGGAGCCCGCCTACGGGCCGCGGGGGCTTGAGCTGATTCGCTCGGGCCGCAGCGCTGCCGGCGCCCTCGGCGAGCTGATCGACCAGGACCCGGGCGAGGCCACGCGCCAGGTGGCGATCATCGACAACGCGGGACGGGTGGCCGTGCACACGGGCCGCTCCTGCATCGCCGAGGCCGGACACCAGGTGGGCGACCAGGTGTCGGCGCAGGCGAACATGATGCGAAGCGACACCGTGTGGCACGCGATGATCGACGGCTACTCGGCCACGCAGGGCGACCTGGCCACGCGGCTGTTGGCCGCGCTCGACGCGGCCGAGGCGGAGGGCGGCGACATCCGGGGGCGGCAGTCGGCGGCGATCCTCGTGGTCGGCGGCCGGCGCAGCGAGCGCCCGTGGGAGCAGCGGCTGGTGGACCTGCGCGTGGAGGACCATCCCGATCCGCTGCCCGAGCTGCGGCGCCTGCTCGAGCTGAGGCGGGCGTACGACCGCCTGAACGAGGCCGAGCAGCTGATTCTTTCCGGCAACGTGCAGGGAGCCCTCGAGCAGTACGAGCTGGCGCACGCCGCGGTCCCAGACAACCTCGAGTTCGTCTTCTGGCGCGGCGTGACGCTGGCGGCGGCGGGGCGGGTCGACGAGGCCCGCCAGATGCTGGACCGTGCCTACGCCGCCCACGACGGCTGGGCCGAGCTGCTGCGACGCCTCCAGGCCGCCGGCCTGATGCCGGATGACCCGGAGCTGATGCGCTCGCTCTTACCGGGATGACGCTCGAGTCCGCCCAGCTCGTGGCGTTCGCCGGCGCGACCGACCTGCAGCGGGCGCGCGAGTTCTACGAGGGCGTGCTGGGGCTGCCGCTCGAGAGCGAGGATTCCTTTGCGTGCGTGTTCAGGGCGGGCGGTACGCGCCTGCGGGTGACCCGTGTGGACGAGGTTTCGGCGGCGCCGTATACGGTGCTCGGCTGGGCGGTGCCGGACATCGAGGCGAAGATCCGGGAGCTGGCCGCCCGCGGGGTGGAGTTCGAGCGCTACGAGGGAATGCAGCAGGACGAGCTGCGCGCCTGGAGCGCTCCCAGCGACGCCCGCGTGGCCTGGTTCAAGGATCCGGACGGCAACACGCTCTCGATCACGGAGATGCCGTAGTGCTCTACGACCGCGCGAAGATCTTCGTGCAGGGCGGCGGCGGCGGGAACGGCTCGGTGTCATTCCGGCGCGAGGCCCACGTGCCGCGCGGCGGTCCCGACGGCGGGGACGGCGGCCGCGGCGCCGACGTGGCGCTCGTGTGCGATCCGTCGCTGCGCGACCTCCAGACCTTCAAGCGCAAGAGTCACTACAAGGCGCAGCGCGGGGGACACGGTGAGGGCTCGAACCGCCAGGGCGCAAGCCCGGACGCGCTGGAGATTCACGTTCCGCCGGGCACGGTGGTCACCGACGCGGACGCGGAGCTGCGCTACGACCTCACGCAGCCCGGGCAGCGGGCCGTGGTGGCGCGCGGCGGTCTGGGTGGCCGCGGCAACCGCCACTTCACCACGTCGACGCGGCAGGCGCCGCGGTTCGCGGAGCGCGGGCTCCCCGGCGAGGAGCGCTGGCTGGAGCTTCGGCTCAAGCTGCTCGCGGACGCCGGGCTCGTGGGACTGCCGAACGCGGGCAAGTCGTCGCTGCTCGCTCGCATCAGCCGCGCTCAGCCGAAGGTGGCCGACTATCCGTTCACCACGCTCGAGCCCGTGCTCGGCACCATCGAGCGCGACGAGCGCCAGCTGGTGGTGGCCGACATCCCCGGGCTGATCGAGGGCGCCGGCGAGGGCGCCGGGCTGGGCCTCGAGTTCCTCGCTCACGTGGAGCGCACGCGGCTGCTCGTGCATGTGCTTGACCTGAAGCCGCTCGACGGCTCAGACCCGGTGGCAAACCACGCCACCGTGGAGGCGGAGCTTGCCACCTACGGAGCCGGCCTCGAGCGCCTACCGCGCATCCTTTGCCTCTCGAAGGCCGATCTCGTGCCCGCCGAGGAGGCGGAGGTCGCTAGCGGGGCGTGGCGCGAGCGGCTGGGGGAGGAGGTGCTCGAGGTGCTGGTCACCTCGGCGGCTACCGGGATCGGTCTCGACGAGCTGGTGGACGCGATCTTCCGCTGCGTCCCCGCCGAGCCGGCACCGGCCACGCAGGAGGAGCCGGCCGCCGAGCACCGCATCTACCGCCCGGGCGACGACGGCTTCCGCGTGGAGCGGATCCGCGAGGGCGCCTTTCGGGTAAGCGGCGGCCGCGTGGAGCGGCTGATCGCGCGCCATGACATGGACAACGAGGACGCGCAGCGCTACGTGGAGGACCGCCTGCGCACTATGGGCGTGATCCGCGCGCTCGAGGCAGCGGGCTTCGAGCCGGGCGACGACGTGGAGATCGCGGGCATCGTGTTCGAGCTCGATCCCGGCGCGCCCTTCCGCGGCTAGTTACTCTCGCCGCCATGGCCGCCAAGCGAGGACTGTTCATCGCGCCCTTCGACGAGCTCTACGAGCCGCGCCTGCTGGCCGAGCTGGCCGCGGACGCCGAGGCGAAAGGGTTCGAGGGCTTCTTCCTGTGGGACCACGTGAACTATGCGGCGCCCGTTCGGGCGCTGGCCGACGTCTGGGTGGCCCTGAGCGCGATCGCCTGCGCCACCCAGCGCATCCGGCTGGGACCGCTCGTCACGCCGCTGTCGCGCCGGCGGGTGCAGAAGGTGGCGCGGGAGACAGTCACGCTCGATCACCTCAGCGGCGGCCGCCTGGTGCTGGGGGTCGGCCTCGGGAGCGATCACACGGGCGAGCTCGAGCCCTTCGGCGATGTGACCGACCCGCGCGAGCGCGCGCGGCTGCTGGACGAGGGCCTCGAGCGGCTGACGGCGTTCTGGGGCGGCGAGTTCGAGCCGCCGCCCGTGCAGCGGCCGCGCATCCCGGTGTGGGTGGCGGGCCGCTGGCCGAAGCGTGCGCCGCTGCGCCGCGCGGCGCGCTGGGACGGCTTCTTCCCGATCGACTTCGACCAGCCCGAGCAGCTCGCGGAGCTGCTGGCCGACCTGCGCGGCATCCGCGGCGATGCCGACGGGCAGTTCGAGATCGTCGTCGAGTTCCAGCCGGGCACGGACCCGGCTCCGTGGGAGGCGGCGGGAGCCACCTGGTGCCTGACGAGCTTCGGGCGCACGCCGAGCGAGGGTGAGGTGCGTGCGGCAATAGCGGCGGGTTAGCCGTACCGCCGCTACCAGGGCAGCCGCACGGAACTCGCGCCGTGCGCGGCATAGCGTTGACGCGCCATGACCGTCCGCAAGCTCACATACATCTTCGTCGGCCTTTCGGCAGTGCTGGTGGCGATCCCGCTCTCGCTCGCCGCATTCGCCGGCTGACGACCCCATAACCTTCGCCACGTGAGCGTGGCGGTTGTAAAGCTCGGCTCGAGCATCGTGGCCGACGACACCGGCGCCGTGCGTCTCGACACGGTCGAGCGCCTGTGCGCCGAGACGGCCGCGTTGCACCGCGCCGGCGATCAGGTGGTGATCGTCACCTCGGGCGCGATCGCGCGCGGCATGGACGTGATGGGGCTGTCGCTGCGGCCGCGCGCGATGGACGAGCTGCAGGCCGCGTCGGCGGTGGGGCAGGGCAAGCTGTTCCGCGTCTACGACGAGCTGCTGCAGTCCCACGGCGTGCCGAGCGCGCAGGTGCTGCTCACGTTCTTCGACATGTCGGCTCGCAGCCACTACCTGAACGCGCGTCAGACGTTGCGCAAGCTGCTCGACTGGAACGTGGTGCCGGTGATCAACGAGAACGACACCACCACCACTGACGAGATCTCGTTCGGCGACAACGACTTCCTGGCGGCGCAGGTGGCGATCCTGCTCGACGCCCAGCTCCTGCTTCTGCTCACCGACACCGACGGCCTCTACACGGCCGATCCGCGGCGCAACCCCAAGGCCAGGCACATTGGCGAGGTGAGCGACTTCGACGTGCTCACGCAGATCGACATCGCCGTGTCCACCTCGCCGCTCGGCTCCGGCGGGATGCGCTCGAAGGTGGTGGCGGCCGAGATGGCCACGGCGGCGGGCATTCCGGCGGTGATCGCGAGCGGCACGCGCGAGAGCGTGATCGGCTCGGCGCTACAGGGCGAGCCGCTGGGCACGCGTTTCCATCCGCAGCAGGGACGGGTGTCGAGCTTCAAGCTGTGGCTGAAGTACGCGAAGCCGAGCCACGGTCGGGTGGTGGTGGATGCGGGTGCCGAGCACGCGCTACGGGAGCGCGGCACGAGCCTGCTGCCCGTCGGCGTGGTGGACGTGCAGGGCGAGTTCCAGGCGGGCGACGCGGTGGAGGTGTCGGCCAAGGACGGCGAGCTGCGCGCTATCGGCAAGGGCATCGTCAACTACTCCGCCGAGGAGCTGCGCCGCATCAAGGGGCTGAAGACCTCCGAGGTCCGCGAGCTGCTTCCCCGCGCGAGCGAGGAGGCGGTGCACCGCGACTACTTCGTTCTCGAGTGAGCACCGCGCACGAGATCGATCTCCACCGCTGGATGACGGCCTATGGCCGGGCCTACCGGGGCCGCGACCCAGACGCCGGCGCCGCGCTGTTCGCCGACCGGGCCACCTATCAGTGGGGCCCGTTCGGACCGCTGCTGCGAGGCCGTCAGGCGATCCGGGAGGAGTGGGCTCGCGGCGTCGAGCGCATGGAGCCGGGCGACATCGGCTTCCGGCATGAGGTGCTGATCGCCGGCCCCGACTTAGGGGTGGCGCGCTGGCTGGCGTCGTACCCCGTGAACGGAGGCTCCGCACGCGAAGAGATCGACGGCATCTTCGCGGTTCGCCTCGGCGCGGATGGGCTCTGCGTGGAGTTCCGCGAGTGGTGGAACAGCCGCGAGGTGCCCGTCGAGGACTAAGCGGCGGCGGCCTTCTGAAGGGCCCAGTCGCGCCAGCTGGCCGCGAGCGCCGGCGCCTCCAGGATGTGCGCGGCCTCGTCGTGATCGAAGAGGAGCGCGCGTGCCACCAGCACGACGGTCACGTCGTGGTCCGGGCGCTCCACCACGTCAATCGAGTCGCCGGCGCCCAGCTCGCCCTCCTCGATGATGCGGAAGTAGCCGCCCGGGCGCAGTGCGGCGCCGAAGCGCTTGATGAAGCGCGGGTCCTCCATGCGCTTGGCCAGCTTCCAGCACGGGATGCGCGGGGCCGTGACCTCCAGCACCACGCTGCCGATCGCCCAACGCTCGCCGATGAGCGCGGCGTTCACGTCGATTCCGCGCGTGGTGAGGTTCTCGCCGAAGGCACCCGGACCGAGCGGACGGCCCAGTTCGGCCTCCCACCACTCGGTGTCCTCGGCCGCGTAGGCGTAGAGCGCGGCGTCGGGGCCGCCGTGCACGCTGCGGTCGGCCTGCTCGTCGCCTTCCACGTTCACGCCGTGCACGGCCACGCGTCCCACCAGCGGCTCCTTCCAGATCGCCGTGGTGGTCATCTCGCCGTGGTTGCGTTCGATCGGGCGCGGCTTGCCCGCGTTCACCGACTCGAGGATTGGATGGGTCATGCGGGGGCAGTCTCGCCCAGGGCGAGGTCGTTACGCCGCCAGGTACCCTTGTCGCATGGCCACCACCACGCCCTCAGTGGTCGAGATCTGCGCCGCCGCCAAGCGGGCATCGCGCACGCTGGCGCAGCTCGACACGGACACGCGCAACGCGGCGCTGTCGGCGATGGCTGACGCGCTCGAGGAGCGCGTGGACGAGATCCTCGAGGCCAACGCGCGCGACATGGAGGCTGGGCGAGAGGCCGAGCTGCACTCGTCGCTGCTCGATAGGCTGCTGCTCACGCCGGAGCGCATCGCCGGGATCGCTCGCGACACGCGCCGGATCGTGGCCCTGCCCGATCCGGTGGGCGAGACGATCGACGGGCATCGCCTCTACAACGGGCTCGACCTGCGGCGCGTTCGGGTGCCGCTCGGCGTGGTGGCAGTGGTTTACGAGGCGCGGCCGAACGTGACGATCGACTGCACGGCGCTCTGCATCAAGTCCGGCAACGCGATCGTTCTGCGCGGGTCCTCCACGGCGGCTCACTCGAACGGCGTGCTCGCAACGATCGCCTCGGAGGCTGCTCAGGGCGCCGGCTTGCCGGAGGGCTCGGTGTCGCTGGTGGCCGGCGGCGGCCGCGACGAGCTGCGCGAGCTGGCGCAGCAGGAGGGTCTCGTCGACCTGATCATCCCGCGCGGGGGCGAGGGCCTGAAGGCGGCGCTCAAGGAGCACGCCAGGGTGCCGGTGATCTACGCGGCGTCCGGCAACTGCCACGTGTACGTGGATGAGACCGCCGATCTCGACGACGCCGCGGCCATCACGATCAACGCGAAGGTGCAGCGTCCGAGCGTCTGCAACGCGGTGGAGACTCTCGTGGTCCACTCGGGCGTCGCTCCCGTGTTCCTGCCGCGGGTTCTGCGAGAGCTGCGCGAGTCGGGCGTGGAGCTGCGGGTGGACGAGCGCACGCGCGCGCTGGCAGGCGATCTCGCGGGATCTTTGAACGACGCCACCGAGGAGGACTGGGCCACCGAGTACCACGCGCTCATCCTCGCCGTGAAGATGGTGGACTCGGCCGAGGAGGCGATCGAGCACGTGAACCGCTACACGAGCGGGCACTCCGATGCAGTGGTCACGAGGTCCACCGAGGTGGCGCGGGCGTTCACCCAGGGGGTCGATACTGCCTGCGTCTACGTGAACGCGTCCACGCGCTTCACGGACGGCGGCGAGTTCGGGATGGGCGCGGAGATCGGCAACTCCACTCAGAAGCTTCATGCGCGCGGCCCGATCGGGCTGCGCGAGCTGTGCACCTACAAGTACGTGGTCGAGGGCTCGGGTCAGGTGAGGTTGTAGTAGCGCCCGCTCGAGTTGGCATCCTGGGCGGGACGTTCAATCCGCCACACATAGGCCATCTGGTCTGCGCGCAGGAAGCGGTCGTCCAGCTCGGCCTGGACACGGTGGTCTGGATCCCGGCGGGTACGCCGCCGCACCGGGAGATCGAGCAGGACCCGGGGGCGGAGGCGCGCTTCGAGATGGTGGAGCTCACCATTGCGGGGGACGAGCGCTTCGCGGTGTCGCGGATCGAGCTCGACCGGGAGGGGCCGTCGTACATGTCTGAGACGCTGCGGGAGCTGCACGGGCGGTCGCCGGAGGACGAGCTGTTCCTCTTGTTGGGCGGCGACCAGGCGGCTTCGCTCGGCACGTGGCACGAGCCGGACGAGATCCTCTCGCTCGCCACCGTCGCCGTGGTGGAGCGGACCGGCTTTCACCGAGAGGCGATCGCCGTGAAGCTGGCCAGCCTGCTGCGCGGGGAGAGGCGGATCCGCTTCTTCGATATGCCGCGGATCGACGTGTCGTCGTCGCAGATCCGCCGGCGCGCCGGCTCTGGCCTGCCCATTCGCTACCTCGTCACAGACAAGGTGGCGAGCTTCATCGGCGCTCACAGCCTCTACGGCGCCTCGGTCCCGGTGCCGGTGGAGGCGGGCGAGTGAGCGAGTCCGACGGGCACGGCTTGGCCCCGCTGGAGCTCGCGGAGCGCATCGCCGAGATCGCCTCGGACAAGAAGGCGATCGACGTCCGCCTGCTCGACCTCCGCGACGCGGTGGGCTACACGGACTACTTCATCATCTGCTCGGGCAACACCGAGCGCCAGACGAAGGCGATCCACGACGCGATCCACCTCGAGCTGAAGGACTCGGAGGGCCTCTTGCCGCGGCGTGTGGAGGGCGAGCGCCAGGCCCGCTGGATCCTGATGGACTACCTCGACTGCGTCGTCCACATCTTCACGCCCGAAGCGCGCTCCTTCTACCGCCTGGAGCAGCTCTGGGGCGAGGTGCCGGCGCGCTCGGTCGGATAGTTCGGGGCCGTCCGATACCCGAACTAGTGTTCGGTTCGTGGAATGGACTCCCAGCCAGAAAGGGGCAATCGCCGAGACGGCGATTACAGCTACTGCGATAGAGCTGGGCATCGGCGTATTCCGACCTGTTGCCGAGGGTGAGCGGTACGACCTGATCTTCGATCTTCGGCCGCGGCTGATTCGAGTCCAGTGCAAGTGGGCCGTTCGAGAGGGCGCCGTTGTTTCAGTACGGTGCCAGAGCAATCGACGCACTGCGACCGGGTTCCTCGCCCGTCCGTACACGTCGAAGGAGATCGACGGGATCGCGGCGTACTGCGCCGAGCTCAGGCAGTGCTATTTCCTGCCGATATCGTTGGTGGACGGTCGTCGACAGGTCTATCTGCGCCTTTCGCCGACCAAGAACAACCAGGCTCGTGGCGTAAACTTCGCCGTCGATTACCAGCTCGGGGCTATAGCTCAGCTGGGAGAGCGTCCGGCTGGCAGCCGGAAGGTCGGGGGTTCGAATCCCCCTAGCTCCACTAGAGAAGCCGCCCACATAGGGCGGCTTTTCTCATGAGGTCGGAGAGCTGCTCAGCGCCGTCACCGGCGCGTGTCCTTGGGCTCCGCCCAGCTCGGCACTTCGAGCTCGTCGAAGGTGCTCGAGGAGCGAGGCCGCTCCGCGCGGGACTCGCGCGAACGCCTCGTGTCCGACTCCCGCGAGCTGCCGGCCACCGCCCGCAGCTCGGATCGCAGCTTGCGGTGCGCGGACTGGACCTCGCGCAGGATCGTCTCGGCCTGATCGCCGAGCGAGATGCCCAGCTGCCGCAGGCCGGCACTCACGGCGCGAGCGTCGGCCAGCATCTCGTCGGCGATGCGCTCGGCGTCGGCGGTCCGCTCCGCCGCCTGCTTGCGCGCGTCCTCGGTCACCTTCCGGGCCTCTGTGCGCGCCGACTCGAGCGTCTTGTCGCTCTCCCGCCGCGCGTCCTCCTGCATCTTCTTCGCGCTCGCTTCGGCGCGGGCCAGGCGGGCATTCGCCTCCTCGTTTGCGCTGGCCCGCAGCTCCTCGGCGGCCTGCTCGGCCGCAGCCGTCACCTTGCTGGCGCTCTCGTCTGCCTCGCTTCGCAGGCGCGTGGCGATCTCCTGGGCCTGCGTCCGCAGCCGCTCTGCGTCGTCGCGCAGGCGCTGGGCCTCCTCGCGGGCCTTCTCGGTCAGCGACTCGCTCTCCTGCTGCGCCTCCTGCCGGACACGCGCGGCATCGGCTTGGGCCTCTCCGCGCGTCTCCTCCACCTCGGCCCGCGCGTGTGACACCACCCGCTGAGCCTCGGCGCGCCCGTGGTCGAGCGCCTCCTTGCCCTCGGCGCGTATCTGGTCGGCCTGGCGCTGCGCCTCGCTCAGCTCGGCCTCGGCCTGCTTGCGCAGCGACTCGGCCTGCGCTCGCAGGCGCTCGGCGGTGGCGCCTGCCTCGGCGGTGATGGCGGACGCCTCGCGCCTCGCGGCGGCGCGCGCCTCTTCCTTGATGTCCTCGGCAGCCTCGTGCGCCGCCGCGATGATGCCCTCGACCTGCTCGGCGGCAATGTCCGAGGCCCTGGGAGATGGCCGACTCATGGTGTGCCTTTCCAGGCAAAAGTACCGAATCCCCCTCTGGCGCCGGGCCCACGGCGCTGTCAACGGTCAACCGTCAACTGTCAACTAATCTCCAACCGCGATGGATCAGCGCTACGACCCGAGCATCATCGAGCCCAAATGGCAGCGCATCTGGGCTGAGGAAAAGACCTGGGAGGTGTCGAACGACGACGTCTCCGACAAGCCGAAGGCCTACGTGCTCGAGATGCTGCCCTACCCGTCCGGCGAGCCCCACGTCGGCCATCTGACGAACTACTCGGTGGGCGACGCGGTGGCGCACTACCGCCGCCGCTCAGGCATGCACGTGCTCCACCCGATGGGCTACGACGCCTTCGGCCTGCCCGCGGAGAACCACGCGATCAAGACGGGCCAGCACCCGCGCATCTCCACGGAGAACTCGATCGCCGAGTTCAGCCGCCAGTTCCGCTCGTGGGGGATCTCGATCGACTGGTCGCGCGAGTTCGGCACGCACGAGCCGCGCTACTACCGCTGGACCCAGTGGATCTTCCTGCGTCTGTTCGAGGAGGGCCTCGCCTACCGCAAGGAGGCGGCGGTGAACTGGTGCCCGCACGACCAGACCGTGCTGGCCAACGAGCAGGTGATCGACGGCCGCTGCGAGCGCTGCGGGCACCTGGTCGAGGTCCGCCAGCTCGAGCAGTGGTTCTTCAAGATCACCGACTACGCCGACCGCATGCTCGACGACCTCGCCACGGTCGAATGGCCGCACCACGTGGTCACGATGCAGCGCAACTGGATCGGCCGCTCGGAGGGCGCCGAAGTGGTCTTCCGCTGCGAGGAGCTGGGCACCGACTATCCGGTCTTCACCACGCGCCCGGACACGCTGTTCGGGGCCACCTTCTTCGTGATGGCGCCCGAGCATCCCGACGTGCTGCGCCTGAACGACTCGCCCGAGGTGCACGAGTACGTGAACAGGGCGATCACGGAGTCGCCCGAGGAGCGCGCCGAGGCCAAGGAGAAGACGGGTGTGCCGCTCGGCCGGACGGTCACCAACCCGGTGAACGGCGAGCAGATCCCGATGTACGTGGCGGACTACGTGCTGATGGAGTACGGCACCGGCGCGATCATGGCCGTGCCCGCCCACGACGAGCGCGACTACGAGTTCGCGAAGGCGTTCGACCTGCCGATCCGGCGCGTGATCGAGGGCGGCGAGCTGCCCTACACCGGCGACGGGCCGATGGTGAACTCGGGGCGCTTCGACGGCCTGGACAACCGCGACGCGTTCACGCAAATCGTCGAATGGCTCGAGGTGGAGGGCCGCGGCCGCCCCGCGATCAACTACCGCCTGCGCGACTGGCTGCTCTCGCGCCAGCGCTACTGGGGTTGCCCGATCCCGATCATCCACTGCGACGACTGCGGGCTCGTGCCCGTGCCGGACGATCAGCTGCCGGTGGAGCTGCCGGACGTCGAGGACTACACGCCGAAGGGCAAGTCGCCGCTCGCCGCCGCGGAGGACTGGGTGAACGTGGAGTGTCCGAAGTGCGGCGGGCCCGGGCGGCGCGAGACCGACACGATGGACACCTTCGTCGACTCCTCCTGGTACTTCATGCGCTACTGCGACCCGCTCAACGACGAGGCGCCCTGGGACCGCTCGATACTCGACTACTGGATGCCCGTCGACCAGTACATCGGCGGCATCGAGCACGCGATCCTGCACCTGATGTACGCGCGCTTCTTCACGAAGGCGCTCGCGGACCTCGACCTGCTCGGCTTCCAGGAGCCGTTCGCGAACCTCTTCACGCAGGGCATGATCACGCGCGACGGGGCGAAGATGTCCAAGTCGCGGGGGAACACGGTGAGCCCGCGCGAGTACGTCGAGCGCTACGGCGCGGACACCGCGCGCTGCTACATCCTCTACATCGGGCCGCCGGACCAGGACGCCGACTGGTCGGACAAGGGCGTGGGCGGGATCAACCGCTTCCTGTCGCGGCTGTGGCGCCTGGCCGCCGACGTGGCGGAGGGCACGGAGCCCACGGAACAGCCCGAGGGCGAGCCCACGGCCCTGCTGCGCAAGGCCCACTGGGCGATCCAGAAGGTCACCGCCGACCTCGGTGGCCGCTTCGCCTTCAACACCGCGATCGCCGCGGTGATCGAGCTCGTGAACGACGCCTACCGCGACAAGGACGAGCTGATGGCGAGCACGGAGGGCCGCTCGCAGCTGCGTTTTGCCACTGCCACGGCGGGGTCGCTGATCTTCCCCTTCGCCCCGCATCTCGGAGCCGAGGTCTACGAGCTGATGACCGGGCGGCGCGTGTGGGAGGAGCCCTGGCCCAAGCCGGATGAGTCGTTGCTGGCCACCGACGTGAACGAGGTGGTGGTTCAGGTGAACGGGAAGCTGCGCGACCGCGTGGCGGTGCCGGCCGGCGCCTCGGAGGAGGAGCACGCGCGGCTCGCTCGCGAGTCGGCGAAAGTGGCGGCGCACTTCGACGGGCGGTCGGTGGTCAAGACCGTCGTGGTGCCCGGCAAGCTGGTCAACTTCGTGCTGAGCTGACCAGCGGTGCCCAGTTCGTATGTGGCGGTGGTCGGGCCCGGCGAGGCGACCGCCGATGAGCTGGCCACAGCCGAGGACGTGGGGCGGCTGCTCGCCACGCGCGGCGCA
>JBKPDA010000081.1:0-5077 GCA_046727635.1 Actinomycetota bacterium
CGCGCACGCGACGATCGTTCCGCGGGCGCCGATGCCCACCACGAGCGGCCCCGCCAGCGCGGACCCGACCGCGAACGAGCCGATCTTCAGGCTCGATGCCGTGCTGAACACCTGGCCGTAGAGGTCCGCTGGCACCTGCTCCTGGCGCACCGAGAAGGTGGCGGTGAGGCCGGGCCCGTCGGCGAGTCCGGCCAGCGCAACGAGTACGAGCGCCACCGGGAGCGAGGAGGCGAGCGGCCATAGCAGGGCGATGACGCCGAAGCGCACCATCGACCCGACCACCACGCGCTCGCCCGACGCTCTCGCCAGGGCACGTGGCCCAAGCAGCGCGCCCAGCGCCGAGCCGCCCGCGAAGCACGCCCACAAGGCCCCCGCCGCGCTGTGGCCGGCTCCCAGATCACGCGCGGCAAAGAAGGGAAACGCGACAGTGAGCAGCCCGGTGCCCGCCATGTATAGGCCCGCCGAGACGGTGATCGCCCGCAGCACCGGTGCGCGCGCCAGCAGGCTGAGGCCCTCCCCCGCGACTCCGAGCAGCGACTCATGGCGCCGGTGCGGCTCGGTGTCGAGAAACGGCAGCGCGGCGATCAGCAGGAAGCCGATGGCGGACAGCGCCGCCTCGACCCCGACCGCCGCCGTCGCCCCGAATGCGGCAGCCACCAGGCCTGCCAAGGCCGGCCCGGCGATCAGCGCCACGTTGAAGCTCGCGCCCTCGATCGCGTTCGCGGACGGCAGCAGGTCCTCCGGCACGAGCACCGGGATCAGGCTCGTGAACCCGCCGAAGGACAGCGGATGCGTGACGCCGGGGCCGAGGGCGATCAGCGGAATCACCCAGTCCGGGACGTGACCCGCGAGGACCAGGATCGCGACCAGCGCGCCAACGAGGATCGCTTGATCGAGCAGCATGATTCCTCGCCGCTTGCCGGTGAGGTCGAGCCAGGCGCCGAGCAGCGGACCGGAGATCAGGCTCGGGAACGTGACCGCCGCCACCGTGGCACCGGCCAGGGCCGCGCTGCCGGTGCGAGCGAGTAGAAGCAGGACCACGGCGACGGAGAACATCTCCATCGCCACCCGCACGAGCGTGGCCGCTAGCGCGAACACCACGTACCCGGGCTGCCGCCGCAGTCCGCCTGAGCCGGAGCGATCCATCCCCGGCGATGTTGCCAGCCGCGGATATCGTCCGCCGCGTGATCGGCCCGGAGGACGTGCAGGCTGCCGCGCGGGTGCTCGAGGGAGTGGCTCATCGCACGCCGGTGGTCACGTCGCGGACGCTCGACGAGCGCGTGGGCGCTCACGTGCTGGTGAAGGCGGAGTGCCTGCAGCGCTCGGGGTCCTTCAAGTTCCGCGGCGCCTACAACAAGATCGCGTCACTCGATCCGTCCGAGCGCGAGCGCGGAGTGCTGGCGTTCTCGTCAGGCAACCACGCGCAGGCCGTGGCGCTGGCGGCACGCCTGCTTGGCACGAGCGCGACGATCGTGATGCCGGAGGACGCGCCCGCGCTCAAGCTCGACGCCACCCGCGGCTACGGCGCCGAGGTGGTGACCTACGACCGCTACACGCAGGACCGGGAGGAGCTGGGCACGAGGATCGCGGAGGAGCGCGGCCTCGCGCTCGTGCGACCGTTCGACGATCCGCTCGTCATGGCCGGCCAGGGCACCGCGGCGCTGGAGCTGATCGACGAGGCGGGCGAGGTCGACCTCTTCCTGACTCCGGTGAGCGGAGGCGGTCTCCTGGCGGGCTGCGCGACCGTCATTCGGAGCCGTTGCGCGGCGGCGCGCATCGTCGGCGTCGAGCCCGAGGCCGCCGACGACTACCGCCGCTCGCTGGATGCAGGCTGCCGGGTCGCGCTCGACACCGTGCCGCTCACGATCGCCGACGCGCTGCAGGTGGTCGCGCCCGGCGAGCTCACCTTCGAAGTGAACCGTGAGGTGGTGGACGGGATTGCCACGGTCAGCGACGCCGAGCTGGTGGCGGCGATGCGCTTCGTGTTCGAGCGGCTGAAGCTTGTTGCCGAGCCGAGCGGCGTGGCGGGAATCGCCGCGCTGCTCGCGCGGAAGGTGGACGTGGAGCCGGCCACCCGAGTGGGCGTGATCCTGTCCGGCGGGAACGTTGGCGCCGAGCGGTTTGCGGAGCTGATCGCCGCCAGCTAGGCAGCCGCGCGCTGAGCCTCGACCTCAGCCACCGAGCGCGGCCCCGGGCCGACGTACTTCGCGGTGGGCCGGATCAGGCGGCCCTCGCGCTTCTGCTCGAGAATGTGAGCCGACCAGCCGGCCACGCGCGCGCACGTGAACATCGGCGTGAACAGCTCCGGCGGCACGCCCGCGAAGTCGAGCACGACGGCCGACCAGAACTCCACGTTGGTGGCCAGCACGCGGTCGGGCTTGCGGCGCTGCAGCTCGGCAAGTGCGGCCTCCTCCAGCGCCTCGGCCACCTCCGCGCGAGGAGCGCCCACCTCCTTGGCGGTGCGACGCAGCACGCGGGCGCGCGGGTCCTCGGCGCGGTAGACGCGATGGCCGAAGCCCATCAGTCGCTCACCGCGGTCGAGCGCCTGCTTCACCCACGTGTCGGCGTCGCCGCTCTGCTCCACCTCGTCGAGCATTTGGAGCACTCGGGAGGGAGCTCCGCCGTGCAGCGGGCCCGACAACGTTCCGACGGCGGCCGACAGACAGGCGGCTACGTCGGCGCCTGTGGACGCCGCGATCCGAGCGGTGAAGGTGGACGCGTTCATGCCGTGCTCGGCCGCCGAGATCCAGTAGGCGTCGATTGCCTTGACGTGATCCGGGTTCGCCTCGCCGCGCCAGCGGATGAGAAAGCGCTCGGGAATGGACTCCGCCTGGTCTATCTCGCTCTGCGGAATCGGCGGATGCCCGGCACCGCGCGCCGACTGCGCAACGAAAGAGAGCGCCATCACTGACGCCCTCGCGAGATCCTGACGAGCCTGCTCGTCGGAGACATCGATGAGCTGCTTGAGCCCCCACTCCGGCGCGAGCATGGCGAGCGCGGACTGCACGTCTACTCGGGGGTCGCCCGAGCGAACGGCCAGCGGATGCGGCTCGGCGGGCGGCATGCCCGGCTCGAACGTGCCGTCCGCCAGCAGTCCCCAGACCTTCTCGAAGCGGACCTGACCAACGAGGTCCTCGATGTCAACGCCGCGATAGCGCAGCGCGCCGCCGGCCTTGTCCGGCTCGGCGATCTCGGTGGCGAAGGCGACTACGCCCTCCAGCCCTGACTGGACCTCGCTCATCGTTCCTCCTTTCGGGCCCCTTAAGTGGGCCCGCCAGGATATCCGTCGGGCGTTAGAAGCTCCTTAGAGGCGCTATCGGCCCACGGTGAAGCTGGCCTTCATGCCGCGAGCGGCGTGGCCCGGCTTGGTGCAGATGAGCGTGTATTGGCCCGGTCGGCGCAGGTGAACCGTGAGCGTGTAGTCCTTGCCCGAGGTTATGTCGGGCGTCGTGCGGCTTCGGTATCCGTGCGGTCCGCGCACCTGGAGGTTGTGCGCGTCCTCCCCCAGGTTGCTGATGTTGAAGCGCACCGTGCCGGCGCGAGCCTTGGTCCGGTACGGGTAGATGCGCCACTCGCGCTCGCCGACGCCGACCGCCGTCGATGCGCTGTGGGCGCGCATTACGTGGGCCGCCGCCGCGCCGCCACTGGAGACCAGCGCGACCGACAGCCCGATCGCCGCGAGCGCGCGCCTCACGCCACGAGCTGCAGGCGCCCGAGCGCGCCGGCGTTCGGGATCACCTGGCTCGCGTCGGTGCCCAGCCACTGCTCGAGCACGCTGGCGTACACGCGCCGGAAGTCCACGGTGACGGCCAGGTTGTCCTCCGAGTCGAGCTGGTTCAGATCGGGGTAGTCGGTGAGCACCCCGCTCGCCACACGCGTGCCCTGCACCCAGGCGACGCCGCCGGCCCCGTGGTCGGTGCCGGCCGAGTCGTTCTGCTTCGGCCGCCGGCCGAACTCGGACCACGCGAGGGTGAGCACGCGGTCGGCCACGCCGCGGGCCTCGAGGTCGGCCTGGAAAGCGGCCAGCGCGCCGCTGGCGTCGGCAAGGCCCTTGCCCAGGTCGTCGGCCTGGTTGTCGTGCGTGTCGAAGTCGCCGTCGGCCTCCACGGTCGCCACCCGGATGCCCAGCGGCAGCGACAGCAGCCCGGCGAGCACCTTCAGGCGATCGCCGAGGTGGCTCTCGGGATAGGTAACCGACCCCGCGAGCGGATCGTTGCCGTTCTTGTCCTTCTGGTAGGGAGCCAGGATGTCGGCCACGCTCTTGGCCTGGCGGGCGGACGCGTGGGCGGCGGCGGGGCCCGGAGCGGTGGGCCGGGCGGAGGAGATCTGGCTCCACGTCTCCATCGCGCGCGTGAACGCGTCGCCCCACATGCCCGGGATCCAGAACTGCGCGTCGTCCGGCGATGAGACGGCGGCCACCGGCGCACCGCCCGAGCGAAGCACCGGCGAGAGCGAGTAGTCCATCGACACGCCCTGGAGCGGGTTGTCAGGCGTGCCAGCGCGGTCGAGCCAGCGGCCGAGCCAGCCCGAGGCCTGGTCGGGCGTGATCAGCCCGGTCTCCCAGAAGTGCCGCGAGTGGAAGTGCGAGAGGTCGGGGTTGGCGTAGTCGATGCCCGGCATCAGCCCGACCTTGCCCGACTCGAACAGACCCTTCAGGCCGCCGTTCAGGCCCTGGGCCAGCTGCGGGTTCACGCCGAGGCCGGTGGACCCGAGCGGCAGCGGCTGGTCGATCTTCAGCCCCGGCCGCAGGTCCGCGTACCGACCGTACTGGCTCACCGGCACGATGCTGTCGAGCAGGTCGCAACCGCCGGGCAGGAAGACCGCGACCACCACCGGCGCGTTCGGGGCGGCCGCCGCCTGCGCCTCGGCCGCCTCGAGGATCCGCGCAAGCGGCATCGCCTTCGCCGCGTAAACGGCCAGCCCGGCGCCGATGCCACGGCCGATCACCTGCCGGCGGGACAGCGGCGTGTCGAGGAAGGAGCGGCGGCGGGTCTCGGAGGTGGAGCGGAAGTCGTCGCAGGCTCGGTGAGCGTTTGGCATCAGTGGAGTTGGGCGTCGGGGCCGGACAGCAGCAGGT
>JBKPDA010000082.1:0-3002 GCA_046727635.1 Actinomycetota bacterium
GTCATGCGCCCCTCCATCGAGAGCCCCTCGATCGCGGGGCCGGCGTACTCGATCACGTGGCCCACGCCGCCGTCGGTGCCCATCTGGCCGATCGTGCCGAGGATCAGGTCCTTCGGCGTGACGCCGAAGCCGAGCTCGCCCTCGTAGCGGATCAGCATCGACTTGGGCTTCTGCTGGCGCAGCGTCTGCGTGGCGAGCACGTGCTCCACCTCGCTCGTGCCGATGCCGAACGCGAGCGCCCCGAAGGCGCCGTGCGTGGCGGTGTGCGAGTCGCCGCAAACGATCGTCATGCCGGGCTGGGTGACCCCGAGCTCGGGGCCGATCACGTGCACGATGCCCTGGTGCTCCGAGCCGATCGAGTAGATCGGCACGCCGAACTCCGCGCAGTTGCGCTCGAGCGTCTCCACCTGCACACGCGAGAGGTGATCGGCGATCTGGGCGGCCACCTTCGAGCCGTCGGTGGGCACGTTGTGGTCGGCCGTGGCGAGCGTACGGTCGGGCCGGCGCACCTTGCGCCCGGCGAGCCTGAGGCCGTCGAACGCCTGCGGTGAGGTGACCTCATGCACGAGGTGCAGGTCGATGTACAGCAGGCCGGGCTCCACCGCGTGGGCTTCCCAGATCTTGTCGAACAGGGTCTTCGGCATATGGTCAGCTCCTTCTCAGTCCGGCCGAGACGATGGCGTAGAAGCGTGCGTCCGCCTCCCCGGGGTTCTCGAAGTGGTGCGGCAGGTCGGCGTCGAAGGTCACGCAGTCGCCCTCGGAGAGGTCATAGGGCGCGCCGTCGCAGATGAGGCGCAGCTTGCCCTCGGTGACGACCGCGGTCTCACGGCTGCCGGCCTCATGGATCGGCGGGTCGCCGCGCTGGCCTGTGGCCGCGCCAGGCGCCAGGAAGTGCTCGGAGACCTCGCTGCGCAGACCCGGCAGCGGCGGGGTGAGCACCTCGAAGCGGTGGCCGTAAGCGGCCACGCCGCCGTCGCGGCGCTCGCCCGTTCGCACCACGTTCACGCCGTCCCCCTCGTCGAGGCGCAGGAGCTGCGACAGCGTGAGCTCGAGGCCGGCTGCGATGCGCTCGGCCACGGCGATGGTGGGGCTCGTTTCGCCTCGCTCCACCTGGCTCAGCATCTGAGCCGATACGCCGCTGCGCTCCGCCAGGTCGCGTAGCGAAAGGTTCATGCCCTCCCGCAGAAGACGGACCCGGCGGCCTATCGGTTTGTCGCTGGTGGCCACGCTCACCCTGCGTACGTTATCACGGACGGTTGTCCGGCACGCTTCAGGCTTCCGTCGGCTGCGCCTCCTCGGCGGTGGCGAAGCGCGCCCGGAGCACCTTCTTGTCGAACTTGCCGACCGACGTCTTCGGCACCTCCTCGATGAACTCCACGCGCTCGGGCAGCCACCACTTGGCTACGCGCGGCCGCAGGTGCTCGATCAACGCCGGCTCGTCCAGCGGCGAGCCCTCCTTGCGCACCACACAGGCGCAGGGCCGCTCGCCCCAGCGCTCGTCCGGCACCGCGATCACCGCGGCCTCGAGCACGTCTGGGTGGGCCATGATCTCGTTCTCCAGCTCCACCGACGAGATCCACTCGCCGCCCGACTTCACCAGGTCCTTGGTGCGATCCACGAGCTTGAGATACGAGCCGTGACGCAGCTCCGCCACGTCGCCTGTCCGTAGCCAGCCGTCGTCGGTGAACTTCTCGCCCGTGGCGGGATCCTTGTAGTAGGCGCGTGCCACCCAGGGGCCGCGCACGTGCAGCTCTCCCCCGCTCTCCTCGTCGATCCTGAAGTCCACGAGCGGCTGCACCCTGCCCTGCGAGGCGCGTACCGCAAGCTGCTCCTCCTCTGAGAGCTCGTACTCGGCCGGGACGCGGGACATCGAAGCCAGCGGGCTGGTCTCGGTCATGCCCCAGCCCTGGATCATCCTCACGCCGAAGCGCTCGTCGAAAGCGCGGATCAGATGGTCAGGGACCGCCGAGCCCCCGGACATGATCTGTCGCAGGCTGGAGAGATCCGGCGCCGGCTCGAGCTGCAGCATGCCCTGCCAGATCGTGGGCACGCCGGCAGTCCAGGTGACCGTCTCGGTCGCGATCAGGTCGGCCAGGTCCTGCGGCGTCATGCGCGGGCCTGGATAGACGTGCCGCGCGCCCGCCAGCGTGGCCGCGTACGGGATGCCCCAGGCGTTGGCGTGGAACATCGGCACCACCGGCGTGATCGAGTCCGACTGGCGAATGTCCATCGCGTCCGGCAGGCCAGCCGCGAGAGAGTGAAGCAGCGTGGAGCGGTGCGAGTAGACGACGCCCTTCGGCCTGCCGGTGGTCCCGCTCGTGTAGCACATGGCCGCGGCGCTGCGCTCGTCGAGGTCGGGGAAGCTGAAGCCCGGGTCGCCGTCGGCGATCAGCTCCTCGTAGTCGAGCGCGCCCGCGCGCTCGCGGTCGGCGTCGGGCATCAGCACCTCGCGCTCGACCCCTTCGAAGCGGGGCATCAGCTCGGCGAGCGACGCATCGAGGAAGATCAGCTTGTCCTCCGCATGGCCGACGATGTAGCGCAGGTCATCCTCGAACAGGCGGATGTTCAGCGTGTGGAGCACGGCGCCCATGCTCGGCACCGCGAGGTAGAGCTCGAGGTGGCGCACGGAGTTCCAGGCGAACGTGGCCACCCTGTCCCCCGGTCTCACGCCCAAGCGCTCGAGCGAGCTTGCGAGGCGCCGCACCCGCTCCGCCAGCTGGCCGTAGGTGCTGCGCTCGATCCCAGCCCTCGTCCGGCTCGCGAGCTCGCGATCCGGGAAGACCGTCTCGGCCCGCTCCGCCACGTGGCGGACGAGCAGCGGGTAATCCATCATCAAGCCGTCCATGGGCGCAGCCTAGCTCGCGGCAGTCACGGGTAGCTTCATGTGGATGAAGCAGGTGCTCCTGTTCACGGTGCGCTACGGAATCGCCGGCGCGCTGATCCTCGCCGGGCAGGTGGTGCTTGTGGCGGACGCCGGCCCGACCGGGTCAGGCTGGGAAGGC